>JBJMLU010000045.1:0-23410 GCA_045805145.1 Flavisolibacter sp.
CTTACTCTAAATTGTTTTCTAAGCTTTTGAAAACTTTCGTGATAAGCTTCAAACGCAGCAACTGTTGGACACATGGTTAATATGGATTTGGATGCGTGTTCCACTTGGTTATATGGTATGTCTTTCAGATCAAATAGTTGTTTATAATACTCGAAAACCTGCTCCACATGAACAAATACCATCATTTCGAACTCTGACAATACTACCCTAGCGAAATCATACTCGTAACCATTGACAAAAGCATTGAACAAAGCAGCTTGCCACAATTCTATATCTTCAATTTTGTGAGAATAAAACAGTCTTATGTAATCAGGAATAGAATTTAAATGATACTTCCATTCAATTCTACTTTTTTCCGCCTTGATAGCCGCATCTTTGTTAAGTGCTTTATTAATTTGACGGCTAAAAGCCTCAACAGCATTAAAAGACAAAAATCCTTCGTACTTTACTTTTCTTAACCAGTGAAACTTTGCTGGACCGTTGATTGACTGTTGAACATAACCGTATAAGTATTGATTATAGCTTTGCCTTTCATGAGGAGTTGACGGTCGCAAATCTATTTCAGTATGGTTTCCACAAAGGTGCTCAGGTACAGTGCCTCCGCCATTTGCTATAAACCTCTCAAAAGCATTATTTTCCACTCTAAGCCCTGACACATCTAAACTTATTTGTCCTGCCCTCCCCTCAATAAAGCATTTCAGTTTATCAAAATATCGCCTTTTGTTTTCAATAAGACTCTTTAATCTGCTTATTTCTTTCTGTCTTTCCTCTAAATAAATATCAAAATCGGCATTGCATTCAGGATTGGCCTTATTAAAAAACTTTTTTCCACTTCCGTGCCAATGGTCATTGCCATAACAATACAACCCGTCATAATTGTAATGTGATAAACTACAAATATGCTCGTTGTAATACTGTAATTTTCCTCTAAAATCAGATATTGAAAGCAGCTTATTTCCATGTTCCTCTAGCACTTTGGAAGGGTTTATACTACATGAAATATTTGAAGGAAAGTTTAAATCTAATGCCTCTCTCATAGCCACTTGTACTTTTACATGAAATGAATTAACTGCTTTTGCGTTTATATTCTTAACTATTTTGCTGTTGCATTTGTTCAATAATCTCCATCGTTTCTACACTTACAGTACATACCCTTTTCAATAATTCAATTACTTGTTCCTTATATTCGGCAAAATGGTATGTATTGAACCTTTCGGCTATTGTGGGATCTTTGGGTTTGCTTTCCTTGTATTGATCAAGTATCCATTCTAAGGCACTTCGGTTGCCTAACTTATACGCCCAGGCATCGGCGGGTACCCCAGTTAAGATAGTGTTCTCATCCAATATTATAGTTCCTTTTTCCTTGTCGGCTTTCAGTTTAACCTTGGGCGCCTCTTTGCTATCGGTTGTTACAGTTTGTAGTTTATAAGGCTGTACCGATTCATAATTAATATGCAGATCCATAAGCTGTTTGCCCCAATTTGCCCATTGGCCAAAATCAGTAAAAAAAGGTATGCGCGGAAACTCACGCTTTAAATTTAAGCTGTATTTTTTTCTGTAAGCGGGGTTGTGCAGTACTGCATATACATAATAAAAAATTGCCTCTTTAGTTATTGCCTTTTTGCCGTATTGTTTTGCAAACTGGTTATAACCCCAATCTGTAATATTCTCGATTTGTTTTCCATTCACATCATAACGATAAAGGGGCAGACATTGACTTCCAGCTGGCATCCCATTCATATCAATAAAGCAATCTGAAGACAATAAATGAAATTCCTTTGGTGAAGCAAGCCCAGGCAAAAAAATTATTAAGTTCTGCCTATTTAATCCCTGTCCCTTAATGTCATAATGGTTTTGGGTTAATCGGTGGTTAAAAATCTTATCTGAATATTGGAAAAGCTTATTAAATGGCCTATAAATAGTTTGAATCAAAAACTGCTCGCTAAAATTTGCTTTAATGCCTTGTTTAAAACTATCTTCTAAAGACGAGTTCCATTTAATAGAAAAATCCTGTATCCCCATACCGACACTAAAATTGTACTTATCTACTAAGAAAGTTATTTTACTAAACAGGTCTTTTTTATTTAAGCTATAATTCCATTCGTCCCGTCCAGTTTCGACACCCCTTGAAAACAATTCAAATAGTGCCTTTTTGCTTTTTCCTGACTTTACATTCTTATCCATCAGTGGCAACAGCTCATCCCAATCATTTTCAGTAAGGTCTATCCAATTGTTGTTTTTATCTGGCCGTACAATTTCGAATGGTATTTGCTTTAAGGGGTTTTGCGATAGCCATTCCAACTTTTGTTCTTTCTTCCAAAAATCATCTAAAGCAACGTAGTGTATTTTACAGCCGGCGTTATCTTTCTTTTTCCTTTTTACTAAAAACATAATGGCGACACCGGTTTGTATGCCAAATATGTTATGGGTTGTTCCAGCGATTTTAGGATTTGTTCTCACATCGCTTTTGGTGTCTATTATGTAAGCATAATCAAAGTCCTGCTGAATTGTTTTTCTAAAACCATCCAATGTTCTGCTATCAATAAAACTGCGATTCGTCACAAAGGCAATAATTCCATTGTCATCCAGTCGGTCAAAAGCCCAGCGATAAAAACGAGTGTACATATCATACACCATAATTTGATTTTGAGCTGTACCATACTTTATAAAAGTATCTTTTATCCTTTGGTCAATAGCCTTATATTGCCTATTGGCATTTTGTGTATTATAATTTTCTTGCTTAGCATTGTACGGCGGATTGCCAATGATAACGCTTATTTTTTTTCGGTTCTGGTCTATTATCCGTTGAGAATTTTCAGAAGAAAGAGCAAACAAATCGCCTTGCACTTTGTATTTACTGTGTATTCCGGAAACTTTCTCGTGCAAACCAGATATGTTATCCAGAGTATCTACAAAACACAGGTTTTTAAATTCGACGTACTTGCCAGTTCGCTGCGTGTAGGTAAATTCAATGTTCAGGTTACTGATATAGTACGGCAATATAGCCACTTCATTAGCGTGTATTTCGTTACGATATTTGTATTCCAGCTTTTCTTTGCGCAAATAGTCTATCAGGTCGCAAACAAAAGTTCCGGTTCCGGTGGCTGGATCCAAAATTTCTACGTCTCTGTCCTCTAAAAACTTATTAAAGTGTTTGTGAAGCAAGTAATCACCGCTTTCAATCATAAAGCGCACTACTTCGTTAGGCGTGTACACTACGCCCAATCTGTCGGCGGCCTTGGGGTTGTAGCTTTTGTAAAAAGTCTCGTAAACCACTTTCAAAAATTTCTGTTTTTCGTGATGGTCGGCTATACCAGCGGCTGCTGCATTTATAGCTTGGTAATAATGCTGTATACTACCCAAAGCAATGCGTCTTGTTTGGCCTATAAAAAAGGTATGTATAACGGTTTCCAGCTCACGGGCCACATTATTTTCACGGTGAAATTGGGTTTCATCAAAAATGGTATTAAAAATGTCTTCGGTTAAAATGTGTTGGATAATCATTTCCCGGACATCCTCCATTTTTATCTCAGGGTTAATGCTATCATGACACAGCTTTAAAAAGGCTTCGGCGGCTTTATTATATTTGAGATTGCTAGCTTCTTGTTCTATTATCAGTCCCCGTATGGCTTCAGTAACTTTTGGAATGTCTTGTTTAAAATGTTCGATTGCTTTGCGGAAATGGGTTACTTCGGGCCGCTCAAATGTTACAAAGGCTGTTAACAGTTGGTGCAGTGCTTCAGCATCTTTGATAGTAACCCTTTGTTTTTCTATCCCATTTTGTATTAAAACAGCCGTCTGGCTATCTTCAAACAATATGTTTTCTTTTGGATAGCCTTTGTCAAATTTCTTTTTTATTTCTTCATCTATCACGTCACTTTCATCCTTGCTTTCCCAGTAACCCCAATCCTGCCTTAGCATGTCTTTTAGGGTTCCATCAGGTGTTACATTTTTGCCACTTGGTGCTTTAATGGTTACCTCTGTCACCAACATTAAGCCCCTTTGTTTGGCATACTCATTCAACAAATTGTAAAAGGCATTACGGATAGCAGTTTCCTTTTTTGTGCCGCCATAGTGAATTATTTTTTCTACTTCGTTTTGGTATTGGTGGATGGAATGAATACTCATAGGGCTATAAATCTAACTTAATTTTATCAGCAGCTACACGTTTAGTGGGGTCAATAACTTTAGCGTAAATCTGTGTTGTTTTTAGCTCACGGTGTCCCAGCATTTTTGAGACAGTATAAATATCTGTGCCATTTGCAAGTTGCAAACAAGCAAACGTATGTCTGAAACTGTGAAAAGTAATTTTCTTTGTTATGCCTGCATCGTTAATCCATTGGTGAAGGTGTTTGTTTTCATAAGCCGAATATTTTAGCGCTGCAAATACTTTGTCTGTGGATTTGTCACGTTCACCCAGCAAATTAAAAGCTTGCTCTGAAATGGGCAATACTTCTTCGCCGTCTGTTTTTTCTTGTCTGAATTGAATGTAATAACCGCTTGTTTTGCTATGATGTACTTCGCCCCATTTTAGTTTTTGAATATCAGAAATACGAAGCCCGGTAAGAATGGAAAACAAGGCTGCCGATTTCATCACAGGATTTTTACATTCGGTTCTTACAAGACTGTTTACTTCTTCAAGTGTTAGAAAATTCCTTCGGGTTTCAGCCGCTTTGATGGTTTTAACCTTTGAGTTTAAGTCCTGGTGCAAGTAACCATCTTTGTAGGCTTGTTTCATGGTGGCTTTCACCTTATTGAAATAAGAAACAGCTGAATTTCGAGAAAGAGTTACTTCACTACTTTTCTTGCTTTTAGTTGTTAGCAAATATTCTTTGAAGTCATTGCAAAACGTTTCGTCAAGATCTGCAAATTTTAAAAAGCCATTAGTAAAGGTTTCAAGGTAGTTGTAAGCAGAGACCCAGTTATTGTAGTTGGATGCCTTTCGTTTATCAGTCAACTTTTTGAAGTAGGCAACAAAGTTTTGTTCACCTTTTTCTTTGAGCTTCAACTGTATCTTCTCGTGATCGCTATAAATTTCCGGTTTATCTAAAGCGTTCTGCCTCTTTGCTTTTATGTGGTTTGCAGTCTTTAAGGTGTTTTCGTTGTGCAGTTTGTCAATAGGGTTCAGCTTTGCCTTTTTGGGGTTGCCTTTCCTGTCCAATACCACAACGGTTCTTTTCTTTTCCTTGCCATTTGCATCAATATAGATTTGTGCTTCGGTTTCAAATTCATTAACGATGAAAAGGTTTAAAAACTCTCTCCTGGTTAGTTCGGCTGTTTCAGGGTTTGGTATTGGTGGGTAAAAATCCAGGTACAAGCTTTGCCGGTTTCCCGAAATGGGCTTTTGTCTTAGTGTAACTTTTGATGCCATGTCCTTTATACTTATGAGTTATGCAAACAGTTTGTCAATATCTGAACGCTTTACAATCGTTTTCTTCAGTAAAAGATTGGTCGCTTTCAGTTTGCCGTTATTGATAAGTTTATAAACGTTTTGTCGTGAACAGTTTAAAAGTTTTGATACTTGTGTCACTGTCAGAAATTCTTTTTCCTTTAGTTCCTGAACAGGTTTGCTTTTAATTCTTTCAGTTTCGGCTTTAGCTACTTCAATCTTTGCAGTCCTTTGCCTCTCCTTATAATACATCTTAGCGCAATGGTCTGAACAGGTTTTTGAAGTCGTTTTTCTCGCTTCAAACTCATTTCTACAATAAACACAGATTTTATTTACCCGAATGTTTGAGCTCATGCTATCAAGTGTTTAAGCTTGTAATAAAGTGTGTAAAAGTGTAAACTTTGTCAACCGAAAAAAAGGGTTGTCCTACCCTTACTGGCTCCAAGGTACAAATAAGGTACAAACAATACCATAAAAAACAGGTAATAAATAAAACGAACTATAAGTACAAACATCAAAAAAGCCTTCTAAAACAAGGCTTTATATTGGTTTCCATAAAAATGGTATCTGGTTGTTTTGTGTGGTTACTTTCCAATACAGAACTTACTAAAAATATAATCCAGCTGGTCTTCATTGGTGATCTCTCCGGTGATCTCACCCAAGAAATGAAGACATCTTCGGATGTCGAGGGAAAGAAGATCTCCTGGAATACGGTTGCGGATTCCTTCTTCAATTTCATGAAGCGCTGATTCCACCTGCACCAGTGAATGATAGTGCCGGGCATTGGTCACGATCACATCTTCCCCGGAAACAGATTCCTTCATCACCAGGTCCATCATCCTTTCCTTTATCACTTCGAGATGCTGGCCGGTCTTTGCTGCAATGAATACCAGTCCGTCGAGAGAAGAAAATTTTTCCCTGAACTCTTTTTCGTTTCCCTGGTCCGTTTTGTTTCCAACGAGCAGAAAATTGATCCCTTCTTTTTTAAATTCATCACGAAGCTCGCTAAGTTCCTCCACACTGGTTTCCCTTACGTCAAAAAGATAAAGTACAATATCTGCCTGCTTCATTTTTTCACGGCTTCGTGCAATACCAAAACTTTCAATTACATCCACCGTATGCTGACGGATACCCGCAGTGTCGATCAACCGAAATAAAATACCATCAATGTTGATCAATTCTTCAATCGTGTCGCGCGTAGTTCCCGGAATTTCACTCACGATTGCTCTTTCTTCATTGAGCAGGGCATTGAGCAAGGTGGACTTACCTGCATTGGGTCTTCCGATGATGGCAACACTCACTCCGTTTTTGATCACGTTTCCCAACTGAAAAGAATGCACGAGTTGTGCGGTCAGTGTTTTCGCATCAACGATCAATTGAAGCAAGCGGGTGCGGTCCGCAAATTCCACGTCTTCCTGTGAAAAATCCAATTCCAGTTCGATGAGCGCGGAGAACTGAAGTAATTGCTCACGAAGTTGTTTCAATGATTGCGAGAAACCTCCACGAATATTATTGAGTGCTGTCTTGTGTGCAGCACTGGTATTGCTGGCTATAAGATCAGCCACCGCTTCAGCCTGCGTGAGGTCCAGCTTTCCATTTAAAAATGCACGTTGTGTAAATTCTCCTGCGCGCGCCAGCCTTGCACCATTTTTCATGCAGGCCTGGATCACCTGCTGGTGAATGTAGGCCGATCCATGACAACTGATCTCCAACACATCTTCACCCGTGTAAGAACGAGGTCCTTTAAAAATGGAGACCACTACTTCATCCAACACCACTCCTTCCGATTGCAGGAATCCTACATGCAAGGTATTCGCCGGTTGCTTCTCCAGGTCTTTTGAAGGAAATAAAGCATTGACTATGGCAATGGCATTTCTTCCACTCAGTCTTATCAGTCCAATAGCGCCAACACCCGGTGGAGTCGCCAGGGCCACAATCGTATCGTCCCATCCTGATAACATTCTATTCATTTTCCTGGCCCGAGACCAATTTATTTGCAGGGAGTTTCAATTTTTTTGAGCAAATGGTTGAACCGCAAAGTACGCAAAGAGCGCAAGGGATCGCAAGGCATCATCGCGGCAATTCCATTGCGGTTCTTTGCGCATGCTTTGCGCTCTTTGCGTTTCAACCATTTCAAAAACGAAGTCCCGACTGTAAGCCGGGACTCGATTATTATTGTTGATGAAACGTTTACTGTTCTGCAATCACAAATGTGATCGGTTGGGTGTGATAGGAACGCACGGGTCTTCCATTTTGAATACCGGCTTCCCATTTCGGACCTCTCTTCACTACATCCACTGCACCTTTTCCCAATCCATATCCCGGATCATTGAGCGCCTGCACATCAGCAATGCTGCCATCGCGCTCCACCAGGAAACGAACGTTTACCGTGTACTGGCCAGGAGCCATTCCCTGTGAAGCTGCATCCTCAATATAGCGTTGCAACTGACTTTCGAGGTGCCTTCTCCATTGCTTGGGATCCACCTTGGCCTCGATCTCCACTTTTGTGAAGATCTGGTCCACGTCTTCCTTGGGCGCTTCCACTACTTTCTTTCCTTCATCCACTACCGGAGGTGTTGCGATGTTTTCATCCTTGATACCTTCCTGTGAAGTCAGGTCAATTTTCTTATCCTTCAGATCATCTACCGGAGGGATCTCTTCTTTTTTTACTTCCTCATCTTTTTTAATAACAGGAGGAGTAAATTTCTGGGTTTCCACCTTGGGAGGAGGTGGAGTTTTTGGCGGAGGCGGCGGAGGGGGAGGCGCAGCTTCTTTCTCTGCTACGTTCTGGATCACCACATCCCTGACCGTTACCTTGTCATTATTATTACCACCAATGGCCTTGGCCAGGGCGGAACCACCAATGGCAACCAGGGCAGCCGCAGCCGTGATGACCAGCGCCAGGGTAATGCGCTTGTTGTATTTCTTGCGCAGCTCATAAGCGCCATAGTCCTTATTCCTTCCCTCGAAAACGAGGTCCAGAATATCGGCCTGTAAGATTTTGTTCGCTTCCATTTGATTGGTTTATATTAAGATGCAGGAAAAAGGAAATTCCATAACCCGGGGGCTACTTTCCATTCCTTTGTTCCATGATCTGAATTGCTTGATTTTCTTCCGGTGTGATATCGATCATGGCGAAACGCTTCACATTGTTAATTGTCATTTCGTCGAGCATATCAATGGTGTTCTTGTAGGTGGCGTCCTTGTTTGGCTTGATCACCACAACAAAATCCCGGTCCTTACAGGCATTCTGCCAGTTGGGATCGCCCTGGTCTTTGGCACTCTGCTGGAGCTTGGGACAATTGCTGTCGTGAATATGATTGGCAATGACCTCTTTTTTCTTCTTGATGATTTCTTTGCGGATGTCATTGAAATCACTGGTTACAAAATTGGAGCCGTCCGACTTGAGCTGACCTTCGTAATAATACACTTCATTATTTTTTCCGAGCATAATGGTCAATGCACCTGATTCCTTGATCTCCGTCTGATCTTTTGGATCCACTTCATCTTTGGGCATCATCAGGGCCATGGTAGCTGGTGTGCTCATCGTGGTCGTGAAAATAAAAAACGTAATGAGCAGGAAACCCAGGTCAACCATCGGCGTCATGTCTACCCGGGTGGAGAGCTTCTTGGCTTTTTTGACCCCGCGACCTTTTTTATGGCCACTATCTCCACCAGAAACATCTATTTCTGACATAGTTTAATTTTTAATCGTTATGTCTTTTTCCAGGTTGTTCTCCTAACGTATTCGTCGGTTCCCGGAGGTACCCCTTCGGGATCGGTGATCAACTGGTATTTCAATTGTTCATTTTTCTTCAGCGCATCAATCACACCTTTGAAGGATGGATACTTCGCATTGTTGTCGCCCTTGATCATATAATTTACATGTCGTCCGGCAAAAGCACTGATGGCATGCTGGATCCATGTAGTAAGCTGATTGTTGGTTGAGTCAACGGGTATGCCGGGCTGATGAAGATTGCCGCGCTGATCCTTTGGAATGGAAAACACCTGCTTCACTGCTGTAAAAGGAGAACCCACCGTAGGCGAATTCACGAAGTTCTCAATTTCTGCCGGACTGAGTCCCAGGTGTTGATCATTGTTCATCGATGTGATCAACTCTCTTTTGGGCTCAACATCGGAGGTCCTTTTCGTATTCATGGTGAAATACACCCTTCCCGCAGAATCGAACTCGATCAGTACAGCATCCTGTTCTTTTAATTTATCGGAAGAAACCGAATGCGGTGTGGTGATCTGAACGGGCTCCGGCGGTTTGAACTTGGTCGCCAGCATGAAGAAGGCCAGGATCAGGAAAGCCACATCCACGAACGGCGTCATGTCCGTGGCTGTACTTTTTCTGGGTATTTTGACACTTGGCATCTGTAATAAAATTTTTTATGAGAGTCTTTTTTTCCTGAAAATCCACAAATCAATTGCAGCTTATTTGTACAAAGAAGCAAAAGACTGTGTTAAAGTAAATCCAGACTCGTCGATGCCGTAGGTGATCGCATCAATCTTGGTGGTAAACACATTGTACATCACCAGGGCCAGGGCTGAAGTACCAATACCCAGGGCAGTATTGTACAGGGCTTCTGAAATTCCCACGGCCAGAGAGGCAGCATCACCGCCACCGGAAGCACCGAGGGCCGAGAAGGCACGGATCATACCGATTACCGTTCCCAACAGGGCTACCAGGGTTCCAACCGAAGTGATGGTAGAAAGGAAGACCAGGTTTTTCTGAAGCATGGGCAGTTCAAGCGCTGTTGCTTCTTCCACTTCTTTTTGTATCGCAATTACTTTTTGCTCGGTATCCATTTCTCCCACACCAATCATTTCTTTGTAGCGGCGCAAACCAGCTTTCATAACATTGGCTACTGAACCACGTTGTTTGTCGCATTCAGCAAGTGCGGCATCCACATTCCGGTTGGCCAGGTGGTACTGGACCTTGCGGATGAAATTGGCAATTGAACCTTTGCCCAGCGCTTTTGAAATGGTCATCAGGCGTTCGATGGAGAAAGTGATCACCATCAGGAACATGCCGATCAAAATAGGCACAATGATACCTCCGGTATAAATCCTGTGAAACCCGTCGGTTGGGTTTTTGAGGGTTTTATAATCGGGCCAGAATCCGCTGTCTTTTTCAACAAATGCATCCTGGTCGCCCATGATAAAGCGCCAAATACAATAACCGGCTATAATACAAATGATGGGAGCCAGCCAGGAAATGGCATTGCTCGATTTTTTCGGTTGCACTGATGTAGCCTTAACTGAGGATGTTGCACTTGCAGTCGGTCTTGTTTCTGCCATGATTGTAATTTTTGTTGTTTTTAATTTAGTTCAGTGTATAAGCTTTCGGGGTCACAATTCTACTGAAAAAAAACATTCAATGATTATACCGCCTGTTTTTTTCCGAGAGGATTTTTCAAGAAAATTTATTGGCGTCGGCTGTTTTTAAAGTTACCATTATCTGTTTTCAAAAATTGATTTTATTCTGGAATGTTGATTTCCTGTTATTTATTCATAACGTAAAGCGTCGATTGGATTGAGTTTCCCGGCCTTGAGTGCCGGATACAAACCAGCAAGCAATCCAACCGCCGTACAAATTCCAATTCCATACATTACCCATTTCCAGGGAACCACGAAACCAGTATTGAGTACCATAGAAAAAAGATTGCCAACCAGCACTCCCAGTACGATCCCAAAAAATGCTCCCAGAATACTGATGAGCACAGCCTCAAATAAAAACTGTTGCCTCACCGATTTTTTCTTTCCGCCAATGGCCTTGATCAGTCCCACTTCCTTGGTCCTTTCTGTGACCGATACCAGCATGATATTCATCAGGCCAATTGAGGAACCAATTAGTGTAATGATGCCGATGACGACGATGGCAGCAGTGAGAAAGCCCAGTACATTCATGGCTTTTTCCGCAACACTGTCGCTTCGCTCCACTACAAAATTGTTGTCTTCCGTTGTATTGAGTTTGCGTACAGCCCTGAAGACGCCTTCTGCTTCCCCCATGGCATTTTCCACCTGGTTCAATTGGTCGGTCTTGACTCCAATGGTATAGGAACCGGCTCCAAAATTTTTCCGGATGGTCTTATAACTGATGATGCAAATATTGTCGCGGCTAAAACCAAAGGAAGAACCACGGCTCGCTAAGACGCCAATTACGCGGAAAGGAATATCATTGATGCGCACCACCTGGTTCACGGCCATCAATGGATTTATTTTAAACAGCGTCACTGCTACATCATGTCCCATCAAACAAAGGTTTTGTCCCGACTGCACTTCCTGCCTGGTGAAGTTGCGTCCGGCATCAATGTCAAATCCGTTCAGACTGAGATAATTTTCGTCGCCGCCGAAAAGAAAAATATTGGGACTGGTCTTGCGCGACTGATGCGAAACGATGGCATTGCGTCCTCCAAAAGTAGAGATGCCTACGGCTGCAGCAAACTGGTAGTGCTGAACAAAAAGTTCCGCTTCATCTTCAGTAATGTTTTTATCCAGGCTTGACTGCTTTTGTTTTTTTGCGCCTTTTTTGGACAGCTCCACATCGGAGTTGCCATTGCCGATACGCAGGTTTCTTTCCTTGTAGCGGATCGTAAATCCATTGGCGCCCATGGTGGAAAAACTTTCCGTAAGTTTCTGGTTCATGGCCTGGATGGCAGTGATGATGCCGATGAGAGCCATGATTCCAAATGCAATGATAGCGATGGTAATACCTGTACGCAATTTGTTGCTGCGTATGGTTCTGAAGGCAAGGGATAGAACATCAGCTGTATTCATGCAAACAGTCTCACTAAATTAGTAAACCTGAGAAACAATGTGGTTTATTTTTTAAAACTTTGGGGTGTTCGGTTGGCTTAGAGGTTTCACGCAAACCTGCCTGCCGGCAGGCAGGGACACAAAGGGATGGAAGACGCTAAAGTGTTCGCTTTGCTCACAGGGAGAAGTTTTTTTAAGGGGAGAAGTTGTTTTAAACGCAAAGCACGCGGAGGACGCAAGAGGGAGACGCAGAGGGGAGAGGATGAAGAGGTTTGCGGTGCTTACAGGGTGGTTTGTGGAATTGTTTTTTGGAGCGATCAGCGTGCGCTGCATAATAGATGATAAAATGCTTTACAGGATTAATGGGTTATTAAATTCAGGTTAGTATGGAACCGGCTGCGGTGCTTCCAGCAGCTTTTCTTGTGTCACTCACTTCTGCTGCAGTAATTCTATTCAGCAAAGCATCAAACAAATGAACAACCCTGTTCAATTCAAACAACAACACCCAACTGCCAGAAATAACCACTGAATAGCAATACACTCCGAATTAAAACACACTTCGAAAAAAATCAACCACCCGTAAGCGACGCGAACTTCTTCATCCTTCCCTGTGCGTCTCCCTCCTGCGTCCCCCGCGTCCTTTGCGTTTAAAAAAACTTGTCCCTTTAAAAAACTTCTCCCTGTGAGCGAAGCGAACACCCGCGTCTTCTTTCCCTTTGTGTCCCTGCCTGCCGGCAGGCAGGTTTGCGTGAAACCCACTAAGCCGAGCGAACAGCCCGAACTTTTAAAAATAGAGCCAATAAGTCAACAGGTTTGGAAAAATGCCAAGGATCACTGTAATGAATGCGAGAGCAACCAGTGTGTATTTGAAACCGGGAGAAACTGCAATCGCGGTTGAAGAGTTGCCATCCTTGAAATACATCGCCTGTATTAATCTGAAATAATAATACACGCTCACGGCGGCCATGAGTACCGCAAAAAGTGCGAGCCAAAGACTGCCTCCACTGAGTGTGGCACGCAGCATATAAAACTTTGAAAGGAATCCCGCTGTCAAAGGAATGCCTGCCAGCGAAAGCAGGAAAACAACCAGGGTGCCTGCTACAACGGGCTGTTGTCGCGCAAAACCGTTGAACCCTTCGAATGTATAGTCTTTCATTTTCACCAGCACGGCAAAGATGCCGATTGTGGCGAGCGAATAAGCAGCAGCATATAGAAGTAGACCTTCCCTTGCATCACTGTTCAATGAATAAACTGCCAGCATCATAAACCCCGCCTGCGATATGCTGGAATAAGCCAGCATGCGTTTTACACTTTGCTGAAATACCGCGGTGATATTACCAATAAAAAGCGTTGCTGCTGCAATGATCGCTACCAGCAGTTTCCATTGCGTTTCGAGCTGAGAGAAAGTGTCATTGAACAATCGCATGAAGGCAATAAAGCCAGCCGCTTTTACAATGGTGGCCATAAAAGAAGTGAAGACCGTAGGTGCGCCATCATACACGTCGGGCGTCCAGAAATGAAATGGAGCAGCAGAAACTTTAAAGGACATGGAGAACAAAAGAAGCATCATACCTGCAACCATCAGAACGGGAACTTTGTTGTCGGCAAAAGAATAAAATATACCAGTTTCAAAACTCCCTGTTGCCCCATAGATCAAAGCAATTCCCATAAGCATAAGTCCTGTGGAAAAAGCACCCATCAGAAAATATTTCAGGGAAGCTTCGTTGCTTTTCAGATTTCTTTTGTCGCTGCCCGACAATATATACAGAGGAATGGAAATGATCTCAATGCCCAGGAAAAGCATGAGCAAAGATTTGAACGAAGCGGCAATGACCACGCCACTGAGGACAAAAAATATCAGACAGAAATAATCAGCATAGTCCGCACCTACCTTTTCCATATCCTTTGACGAGAGCAGAAAAAAAGCAAAGGTGCAAAGGTTCGCAATGAACATGAACAGCAGCGCAAACCTGTCGAAGACCAGCATGCCATGGGTATCTACATAAAGAAGCCGTACACCTCTCAACTCCAAAAAATTGACCACGATGACCAGGAACAGTAAAACGTGTGCAAGTCTGCGCACAGCCGACTTGTTCTTCAGCAAAAAAGAGCTGAACATCATCACCACACCACTAACAGCTGTCAGGATTAACGTGTTCATAATTTATTTCAGAAGCAGATTTCCAATATTGATTTGTTTGAGCAGCTTGTCCGTAAAATCTCCAAAGATCTGGAACATGGGCTGCGGATACACACCCAGCACAAAAATGATTGCCACGATCAACCACAAGGCCAGCTTTTCGTTGGACTTAATGTCAATTGCCGAAGCTGTACGTGCTGAAAGGTTGCCGTAAAATATTTTCTGTACCATGGTCAGCGTGTACACAGCGCCCAGGATGATGCTCAATGCCGATAGCACGGTGAACACCACATTGTATTGTGTCACACTTGAACCCCAGATGCCACTGAACATCAAAAATTCTCCGATGAATGAATTGGTGAGGGGCAACGAAATGTTGGCAAATGCAAGAATGATCATGAGTGCCGCAAGTCCCGGGGCTTTTTGTGCCAGTCCTCCCAGCTCTGATAATTTGCGGGTGCCGAATTGCCTTTCGATCAATTCTACAACGATCCAAAGACCGATGATGTTGATGCCGTGATTGAACATTTGTATCAGCAGTCCCTGGTATCCATTTCGGTTTTCAGCAAACAAGGTGGCCGCCATCAGTCCAATGTGCGCGATGGAAGAATACGCGATCAGCCTTTTCATATCATCCTGCCTGATGGCAATCACCGAAGCATAAATGATTCCGGTCACGGCCATGCTCATGACAAAATCACCCCAGGAATAGGAAGCAACAGGAACAATGGGCAAAACCCAGCGAAGCACTCCATACACTCCCATCTTCACCATCAGTCCACTCAATACCATAGTGGCGGCTGTGGGCGACTGTTCATAGGTATCGGGCTGCCAGGTATGAAATGGAAAGACCGGCATCTTCACAGCAAATGCTACAAAGAGCAACCAGAACACCAGTGATTGTTGACCATTGGAAAGTTTCAGTGCATAAAAAGAAGCCAGTGAAAAACTATGATCGGGTGTTTGAAAATACAGATAGAGTAATCCGATCAGCATTACAACTGATGCAGTGAATGTATAGATGAAAAACTTGAAAGTGACCTGTATTCTTCTCTCTCCACCCCATCCCGAACAAAGAAAATACATGGGCACCAGTGCCAACTCCCAGAAAAAATAAAACAGCAATGCATCACTGGCAGTGAACACGCCCATCAAACCGGCCTGCGTCAACAGCATCAATGCAAAGAAATGATTCGGTCTCTTGTAATCCGTCCACCAGGTGGAAAGAAGGATCAGCGGATAGGCAACTGCAGTCAGCAGGCAAAGAACCAGGGCCAGCCCATCGAGTTTCAAAGAAAAGGAACTGCCAAGGCTTCCCATCCAGGAAGCAGTGAACTGAAGAGAACCTGCATCTGCATTTCCCTTAAAAATTTTTATCGAGAACAGCGCGATGATCAGTGTAAGGATTGATCCAAGCAGGGCCAGGATGCGGACAAGATTATCCTGCCTCACAAAAAAAGACAGTAGACCGCAAATCAAAGGAACCAAAAACAATAATAATACGTTCATATCTTAGATATCAGTCCATGCAGATGGACAACTACTTTCTCAAAAAGAATTGCAGCACAAAGAACAACACCATGCTAACCACCATCAGCAAAACATAACTTCCCACCTGTCCGCTCTGAATCCATCTCAACTGACGCCCGCCGTAATTTACCAGCCGCCCTACTCCATTCACGATGGCGTCAATTCCACTTCGTTCGAAATATGTATTGGCAAAGGAGCTTAGTTTGTTTATGGGACGAACGATGATGGCATCATAGATTTCGTCTACATACCATTTGTTCTCCAGCAGTTTTGCAAATGGTGTTGGTTGTTCCTCTCTATATCTTCTGTATCGGACTAAGGCAATGATGATGGCAATGACTGCAACAGATGTTGTCAATGCCATCAGCGTCCATTCGGTGGAACTGGATACTTCTCCGCGCAAATGATTTTCTATTCCTGCCTTTCCAAGGAAGGAAGCCAGCTTATCACCACCTTCTCTAAAAATCTCCGGAATACCCACGAGACCTCCAATGATGGAAAGTACTGCAAGCACCAGCAATGGAATGGTCATGGCTGCAGGACTCTCATGCACATGATGTCTTTGTTCCTCAGTTCCTCTAAAACTTCCTGAGAATGTAATAAAAAGCAGACGGAACATGTAAAAAGCTGTGAGTCCGGCGGTGACTAGTCCAACGATGTAAAGCACTTTGTTGTATTGAAAAGCTGCAAGCAGGATCGAGTCTTTGGAAAAAAATCCGGACAGTGGCGGAATTCCTGCGATGGCCAAACAACCGATAAGGAAAGTAGCGTAAGTGATCTTTAGTTTTTTTGACAGTCCTCCCATGAACCGAATGTCCTGCTGTCCGCTCATGGCATGGATCACCGAGCCGGATCCAAGAAAGAGAAGGGCTTTGAAAAATGCATGCGTCATCACATGAAATACAGCTGCCACATAGGCCCCACTTCCAAGTGCCAGGAACATGTATCCCAACTGACTGACCGTAGAATAAGCCAGCACTTTTTTAATATCATTCTGACGAAGCGCAATGGTTGCAGCAAAAATTGCAGTGGCCGCTCCTATGATCGCAATTACATTATTGGTGACGTCTGCATGAACATACAACACATGGCTTCTCGCGATCATATAGATGCCCGCAGTAACCATGGTTGCAGCATGGATCAGGGCTGATACAGGCGTTGGACCAGCCATGGCATCGGGAAGCCAGGTGTACAGAGGAATTTGTGCGCTCTTACCTGTGGCTCCCAAAAAAAGAAGTAGTGTGATGCCCGTGATGTCGGTTGCAGAAAGTTTGTCGGTTCCGGAAAACACTTCGCTAAAATTCACAGAGCTGAAACGCGAAAGCATCCAGAAGATCGCAAGCAGGAAACCCAGGTCGCCGATGCGGTTCATCACAAATGCTTTTTTTGCGGCGCGCGTAAAATCAAGATTTTTGAACCAGTATCCAATCAACAGGTAAGAACAGAGTCCCACTCCTTCCCATCCAATGAACATGATCACATAGTTGGCTCCCATCACCAGCAGCAGCATTGAAAAAACAAAAAGGTTCAAAAAGGAAAAATATCTTCCGAAATGTTCTCTCGGCTCTTCGTGCATGTAGGCTGTTGAATACAGGTGGATCAGGAAACCAACGCCTGTGATGATCAGTAAAAACAAAACAGAAAGCTGGTCGATCTGAAAATCAAAAGGTATGTGGAGATATCCGGTGTTGATGAAATCGAAATAGTGAAAAACCGGGTTGGCAACAATGCGCACGGAGCGGCTGATCTGCCGGCCGGAGAGTTCATCGAGGCGGAAAAAAAGCATGAGGCTCAGAATGAATGAACCCAGTACAGTTCCACTTCCAATAATACTTGTTGCCGCTTTTGGCAAATATTTTCGTCCCAGACCATTGATCAGAAAGCCAATCAGAGGAAGAAGAGGAATCAGGAGTATTAATTTATTCATGAAATTCTAAGCCTTGGGCTTTGAGCTAAGAGCTGTGAGAAGCTTTGAGTATGTTCTGATAGCTCACCACTCCAGCTCTTAGCATCAATGTTTTAGTCTGTTTAAAAAATTCACGTCCACTGAATGGGTATTGCGGTACAGCATCACGATGATCGCCAGTCCCACACTTACTTCGGCGGCTGCTACCACCATGATGAAGAACACGAACAGTTGTCCTTCATTTCCTGCTGCTGAATTTTCGGCTGCCCTTGCCAGGTGGTGCATCTTGGAAAAAGCCACCAGCAAAAGATTCACGGCATTCAGCATCAGTTCGACGCACATGAAAATGATAATCGCATTCCTCCTTGTCAGCACCCCAATGATCCCGATCACAAACAAAGCAAGGGAGAGAAATATGTAATAATTTATGGGCATAATTAAAAGCTGATGGCTGTTGGCTATTAGCTAATGGCTAACAGCAAACAGCTTTTTAATCTTTCTTCCCAATCACCAAGGCACCCACCATGGCGCTGAGGAAGAGAATGGAACTGATTTCAAAAGGAACAACATAGTCGTGAAATAAAGCCTTGCCCAGGTTTTCTATCAGACCAATGTTTCCTGTTCCCGTTTCTGCAATATTTTTTTCTGTATTCCGTAAGGCGGCTACCAGCACCAGCAGAAGTGATCCTCCTGCCACGGCTCCGGCGAGCTTCAGCCATTTATTTTTTTGGGGCTCTGTGTCCTTACCCAGGTTCATGAGCATGATCACAAATAGAAAGAGCACCATGATGGCGCCCGCATATACAATGATGTTGACAATGGCAAGAAACTGCGCATTCAACAATACATAATGTCCCGAAATGGTAAAGAAGGTAACGATCAGCCAAAGCACACTGTAAACCGGATTCTTGCTGATGACAACCATGAGTGCACTAAACAGCGCTACAATCGAGAGAATCCAAAACAATATTTCTGTAATGTTCATTTATAGTTTGTTTCACCCCGCCGCGGCGGGGCAAAGGTGCAAAATTTTATAAGTTGTTTACCATCCTGTGAATACCCTCTTTTATCAGTCACACTTTAAAATCGACCAGCAATCCAGGCCTCAGATTCATCAACTTTAAATAGTCACCATTTTAAATAGGTCACTACCTTTTTCTAATAGGCAGGAACCATTACATCGACAGATCCATCTGCAGATGGTTCATTATTTTATTTTATGTCCTTTCCCACTTTCCCCTTTGCCTTTGCATATTCTTCCGGCTCGGTCACAGGATTGGGAATCAAAAGGTCCTCCTTGTCATAAATAAATCCCTTGCGTGCATAATTGGCCGGGGCAAAGGTTTGAGTCAGATAAATGGCGTCCTTGGGACAGGCCTCTTCGCAGAGCCCGCAGAAAATACAGCGCAGCATGTTGATCTCGTACTTGGCTGCATATTTTTCTTCACGATACAAATGTTCTTCCCCGGGTTGACGCTCGGCGGCTTCCATGGTAATGGCTTCAGCAGGACAGGCAACAGCACAGAGTCCGCAGGCCGTGCAACGCTCGCGTCCTTCTTCATCACGGTTCAGAATCTGGACACCACGAAACACAGAAGAGAAGGTTCTTTTTTGCTCAGGATACTTGATCGTCGGTTTCTTTTTAAAAAAATGGCTCATCGTAATTCCCATGCCCTTGAAAATGGAAGGCAGGTACAGCCTTTCCAAAAAGGTCATCGGTTTACGTTCCACCTGTTTCTTTCTGTTTGTTAGTGCTTGCATCTCAGATTCCCGGCTTTTTCAACGGCGCAAAATTAGCCGTTTTTCCCAGCCATTCTATTTTAAAATTGCTTATTTCTTCAGCAGTAAAACCACAACGGCCGTGATCAACATATTCAGCAGCGACAGCGGAAGCAATCCCTTCCAGCCAAGGTTCATCAACTGGTCGTAGCGGAAGCGCGGAATCGTCCAGCGTATCCACATGAACAGGAATATAAAGATTGTGGCCTTGAACATCAAAACGCCAAAACCAATCAGTCCCACCCACCAATGGTCGCCCCAGGATGCTTCATTCACAAAAGGAATATCGTATCCTCCAAAGAACAGTGTGGACATCACTACGCCACTGATGAACATGTTGATGTATTCTGCAAAAAGATAAAATCCCAGTTTCATGGAAGAATATTCCTGGTGATATCCGAAGTTGAGTTCATTCTCCGCTTCAGGAAGATCAAAGGGAGTTCGGTTGCATTCGGCCAGCGCACAGACAAAAAAGATCAGGAAACCCAAAGGCTGGTGCAACACATTCCATCCCAAAAAGCCGCCCCAGTGTCCCTGCATTTGTTGCTGCACGATCACACTCAATCTTAACGATCCGGTGAGCATAAGCACAGCGATCAGCGACAATCCCATTGCCAGCTCATAAGAGATCATCTGCGAAGCGCCGCGAATCGCAGCCAGCAAGGAAAATTTATTATTCGATGCCCACCCTCCGATCATGATTCCGTACACACCCAGGCTTACTACGCCAAAAATATAGAGCATGCCTATGTTTATGTCTGCGATTTGAAGTGGAATTTTATGTCCGGCCACATCGATGGTGCTTCCCCATGGTATCACTGCGCTGGTAAGCATAGCGGTGATCATCGCCAGCATAGGACCAAGAATGAACAGGAATTTGGACGACATCAGGGGAATGATCTCTTCTTTCATAAAGAGTTTCAGTCCATCAGCCAGGGGTTGAAATATTCCAAAAGGACCCGCGCGGTTGGGACCTACGCGGTCCTGTAAAAAAGCAGCGATCTTTCGTTCTGCATAGGTGCTGTACATCGCAACGAACATCGACAATCCAATGATCACTGCAATGAGTATGAGTTTTTGTCCCAGGATCCACCAGTCTATTGCCAGATAAATGTTCATTTATTGAATCTAATTATTTAATTATAGTGTTCGTTGTTGGTCCTCGGTGCTTAGAAAATGACACTTCTCACTTCTCACCTCTCACCTCTCACATCCCACATCTTCTCCCTCCTATCAACCGCCCACTATCAACTACCAACTCTCTCTCAGGTATTCGGATTGGTTGAATCTGTTCCTTCTTTATTTCTGCCTGCCCCTTCCTTCACGTCCGTTGGATTATGTCCGGCGGAATGAGGATCACCGTTAAAAGTTTTGCTGGTGGCGGGTCCCTGGATCTCGTTGAGGTCAACAAGATTCACTTCACTCACTTCATGAATGTCCATGAGCAGCTTCGGCGTTCTTCCCATCAGCGGAACAAAAGTTTCATTGGGTTTTACAATGTTGGTATAATGTCCTGCATTGATCACGGAATGGCGGTCGAGTCTTGTTGGACCATCAATGACCCAGTCGCTTACTTTCTTTTTTTCAAAACGGCATTCATTACAGATCCAGTCTTCCACTTCACCCCACTGATCCTTTCTTGCAGTAACCCTGAGCACATCATCTCCGCGCATCCAAAGTCGAACGCTGCCCTTGCAAGTGGGACAATCGCGGTGCGCATCAACGGGTTTGGTAAACCATACGCGGTTCTTGAATCGAAAAGTGCGATCGGTGAGCGCGCCTACCGGACAAACGTCAATGATATTTCCAATGAATTCGTTATCCAATGATTCCTGGATATAAGTGGCAATCTGTGAATGGTCACCGCGGTCCAATACGCCGTGCTCTCTTTGTCCGGATACCTGGTTGGCGGTGTGCACACAACGGTAGCAAAGAATGCATCGCGTCATGTGCAGCTGAATATAAGGTCCGAGGTCAATTCTTTCGAAGGTCCTTCTCTTGAATTGGTAGCGTGTTGCTTCTGCTCCGTGCTCATAACTCAGGTCCTGCAGGTCGCATTCACCGGCCTGGTCGCATACAGGACAGTCGAGCGGATGATTGAGAAGTAAAAATTCCACCACACCTTTTCTTGCTTCGAGTACAGCGGGATTGGTGATGTTCTCCACCACCATTCCATCCATCACTGCAGTGCGGCAACTGGCAACCAGCTTGGGCATGGGACGTGGATCGGCAGTTGAACCTGCAGCCACTTTCACAAGGCAGGTACGGCAATAGCCTCCTGTATTTTTCAACTTGCTGTAATAGCACATGGCCGGCGGCACCACATCTCCACCAATCTTCCGGGCAGCCATGAGGATAGTCGTCCCCGGCTCTACTTCCATGGTGATGTTGTCTATGGTTACTTTAAAAAGTTTTTTTTCCTGATCTGCCATACGGTTTGTTTCACGCTAAGACGCAAAGATCCCAAGGCGCAAAGATTAAAAGTTGTTTACAATTCTGTGTATTCCCTCCTTGATCAACCCAACATTAAAATTCACTAGTAAACCTAAATTCAGATTCAATAATTTCAGATAGGTAATAACCTGCTTATAGTAAGCAGGAGATAATACATCTACGGACTTTAATTCTATCAATAGTTTTTCTTCAACAATAAGGTCAGCTCGAAAAGCTTCAGTAATGATCATATCACCATGAATCAAAGGAACAGCTACCTGCTGTTTTACTTTTAATCCTTTTTTCTTCAATTCATGAAACAAGATCTTTTCGTACACACTTTCAAATAATCCTGGACCGTACTGCTTATGTATTCGATAACAAAGATCTACTGCGACTCTCGCGCTTTCGTTTTCAGTCATACTTCTTTTTGAAGAAATATCCATGAAAATCTCTTCAAATCAACAAGAAAAAGAACGTCTCTTTGCGTCTTCTTTCCCTTTGCGTCTTCGCGTGAAACCCTTATCCTACCGCAACACCAACAGGGTCGGCATAATGCGCCAGTCCAAAATTTCTTTTCTGCGATTCTTCCGGATTCAAGACATGCCATTCAAACTCGTCGCGGAAATGACGGATGGCAGCAGCTACCGGCCAGGCCGCCGCATCTCCTAAGGGACAAATGGTATTTCCTTCGATCTTGCTTTGAATGTCCCAAAGCAAATCGATATCACTCATCTTTCCTTTTCCGTATTCAATATTGTTCAGAATTTTTTCCATCCAGCCCGTTCCTTCCCGGCAGGGAGAACACTGTCCGCAACTTTCATGACGGTAGAAGCGCGCAAGCGTGAGCGTATGACGCACCACGCACTGGTCCTCATCCAACACAATAAATCCGCCGGAGCCCATCATGGTTCCCGTCTGAAATCCGCCATCAGCAAGGCTTTCATAGGTCATCATCCTTTTTTCTCCCTTGGCTGTTTTCAGCAGCAGGTTGGAAGGAAGAATGGGAACCGATGATCCTCCAGGTATGCAGGCTTTTAATTTTTTTCCGTTCGGAATGCCCCCACAGTATTCTTCACTGTAAATAAATTCTTCCACTGATAGGGTCATGTCGATCTCGTAAACGCCTGGCTTGTTGATGTTGCCGCAGGCCGAGATGAGTTTGGTGCCTGTTGATTTGCCCAGACCAATCTTTGCATATTCTTCGCCACCAATGGAGATGATGGGAACTACAGCAGCCAATGTTTCTACATTATTCACTACTGTTGGACAATCATACAATCCTTTCACAGCAGGAAAAGGAGGTTTGATGCGTGGATTGCCTCTCTTGCCTTCGAGCGATTCGAGAAGCGCTGTTTCTTCACCACAGATGTAGGCGCCTGCACCACGGTGGACGACCAGCTCGAGCGAGTAGCGCGAGCCGAGGATGTTCTCGCCGAGGAAGCCGCGCTCGTAGGCCTCGCGGACCGCC
>JBJMLU010000046.1:0-37764 GCA_045805145.1 Flavisolibacter sp.
GCTCTACAAATTAGAGATCTGCGATTCACCACTCACTATTCAATATTCAATATTCACTATTCACTGTTGACTATTCACCATTGACCATTCACCATTCACCATTCACCATTCAATTTCCTAAATAGGTCTTCAGGTTTTCTACATATTTTTCAAAAGCATGGATGCCTTTAGATGTGATGCGGCAGATGGTTTGGGGATAGTTGTCTTTAAATTGTTTGAGTACCTCGATATAACCTGCTTCTTTCAGTTTCTGAATCTGCACACTGAGATTGCCGGCGGTTGCATTTGTTTTCTCTTTGAGAAAAGTAAACTCAGCCTCCTTAACGCTGATCAGAAGCGACATCACGGCCAGGCGCAATTGAGAATGCAGTATGGGATCAAGGTCTTTAAACACTTTCTGCCAGGCTCCTGTTTTTAAGTTTCTTAAATTCTCTGTTGGCGATATATCCCGGAATAATATAACCCACCAGCACAGCGCCGGCATGGACCAGCATCAATTGCTCAAAATTCTGAACAAAGAATCCCGCAAAGCCAAAAGCCCAGGTGATGTAGGCGGCAATGATCGAAGGCCGGAAATTTAGTGCGCTGCCATAGATCAATATCCAGAAAGCATAAAGATTAATGAGAAGCGGAAATCCTTTGATGGGAGGCACGCCTAAGTTGATGCCAACAATGATAAACATCAGCGATAAAAAGAAACCCGTATTCAATTTTGAAAATAATTCCTTTGTGTACGTCCTCACTCTTTCTTTCTTTTTAACAAAGCGGCTGGCCACCAATTCATAAAACATCACCACCAGCGAAACTGCGCCAAAGAGGTTCCAGAAAAACCAGGGCTGATACCATTGGTACCGGCGATTCAGAATCGTGAGGATCGAAGCAAAGAAAAGCATCCATCCCCATAGTATCCATCCCCTTCCATCATCTTTCTGCTCCGACTTCGCGGTCTGGATCATTTGCCGGATGATGAGAAGACTTTCCTGCTCGGATATGTTTTTTTCTTCCATGTTAATTTTTGTTTGCCAGCAAATGGCCGGGAATGATATAACTGGTAAGGATAGCCGCAGCTGCAAAAAGCAGCTGGTAGTCGAAGGGCACAAACACCGAAGCTATGGCCAGCATCCAGTTGAATATACCCCCAATTACAAAAGGCTTAAATCGAAGGATCCTTCCCGAAACAAAGGTTCCAAGGCCATAAAACAAAATGAAAAATGGATAGGCATTTAACCATCCTCCACTGGTATTGCTAATGATGAAACTTAATACAAAAAAGCTGATGCCGATACCCGTCCACAGGTACATCATGCTGTCGCCGATATAGGTGCGCACGGCTCTCACCCTTCTGTTCCGGGCCGAATAGACGATGGTAATAATGGTGGCGGGAATCACTACCAGCCATACAAGGAAATGGTGCCCGTTGCGGAGCACCACCTTCATAAAAAATTGTGTAAGAAGAGCCGTTAATGTAAGCCACCCCCAGAATAAAAAATAAAACCTGTTCCCTTTAATATTGGCCTTGGTCTTGGCGATCATGGCCTGTATGATCACGAGGCTTTGTTGCGGCGAAAAATTATCTTCCATAATTCACCTCACTTATTTGATCTGGCTTAAAAAATACTGCGTGGCTCCCCTGCCCCATGCCGGGTCAATGGAAGTGGCAGGTTTGGCTGCATCAAATTTTTGCAGGGCTTCTTCGAAAAGTTTTTTAGCCTCGGTCTTGCTTCCGCCATATTGTTCCGGCGTTTGAAATTTATCCAGTCCTTCCAGATAATAAACTCTTGGGTTCTCCGGATTCAGCTTTTTAGCAGTTTCCAAAGCCTGCTGCGCCTGCGGGCCATACTGCATGTATCGCGTCTGGGGACTGACCATCATGCGCAGGGTAGCGATCATTTTTTTGACCACATAAATTTCAGAATTGTCCTTGGTCATGGCTTCTGCTTTTGAAAGCAATTGCTCTGCCCTGTCTGCAATGGCATCCAGTTGACTCAATGCATCGGCATTTCCCTGGTTGGCCACATAGATCATGTATCCGGCATTCACCTGTGTAAGCGCAGCATAATAATAGGGGAGCCACTGGGTTTTTTCTGCGTCAGCAATGCGCTCGAAAGAAGCAGAAAGGTCTTTAAGCGATTGTACATCGCGGGTAGTGTCTGCACTAAGCACTTTGTCCTGCATGGCGCTCATGTATTTTTCAGATTGAGCGAATGAGCCGAGTATGAGCAGGGAAAACAGAGAAGAGAGGATAAACTTTTTCATGATTGATTGTTTTATTTGCTGGTAATGGAGTATCAAAGATTGTTGTTAATGGCATCCTGGCTGCGGTCTACACCAAAGCTGAAAAAGACGCCGAAATAAATAAATGTTTTTGTGGGCGGAACAATGGCTTCCTTGCGCATCCCGTCGTATGAATAACTATATCCGTAAATCTGTTTGCTCCCAAGAACATTGGTAATGGAAAATACGTAGACGGTAAATTTATTCGCCCCCTGTTTGAACACATTGGGCAGGTAGTTCACACTAAAGCTTAAGCTATTGTATGGAATGGTTCTCCCCTCATCAGACAAAATGTAGTTCTTGCTGGAATAATCATAACGGATGTTGTAGTAAGGCCTTCCGGTAGCAAATACATAGTTGGCATTGAACTGTGTTTTCCAGCTGCTGACAAATTTTTTCATCACCAGGTTGGCAGTATGCTTTGCAGCAAAGGAGGGTTCAAGCTCGTAAGGATAATTAAGGAAGTCTCTTTTTGTATCGAGATAAGAGTAGGAAATCCAGTAATCAAAATTCTTGAATGTTTTTTTATCACGCCAGAAAAGCTCGAAGCCCCTTGCATAACCAAATCCGTTGTTGGATACTGCATACTCGCGACCGTTGTTGATACTGGTTTTGAACAGGTCTCCATATTTTTTATAATAAGCTTCCATTCTGAAGGTAACCAGTGAAGTCACTTTTTGATACTGCGCGATATAGTGGGTAGCTTTTGCAAAGGAGAGCGGATTTGGTGTAGGTAAGTATTTACGGTCAGGGTCCTGGTAAAAAATTCCATAGGCAAGTGAAGCCTGGCCTTCCTTTCCAAGTTTGTAGGCCAGCGATACTCGAGGAGCCAGGTCATATTTTTGAAGCAGGGAAGAATGCTCGAGCCGGGCGCCAAATTTTGCTGCAAGGTCGTTGGTGAGATAAATGTCGGTCTCAGCGGAGCCGGAAAAAATCTTTTCTTTGATGTTTACTGGATATGCATCCCCGTTATACAGTGTGTAGTTCGCCTTGTCGTCGCTGTAATTATATTCGGATCCAAAACGGATGGCACTTAATCCGGTAAGCCTTTTTTCAAAAACAGCTTTGGCATTGAAATAATTTCCCCTCGTCTTCAACATGAAATTCTTGTATTCAAATCCTGTCAGTACCACGTCCTGGTTCTCCTGGTCCTGCAAGCTTCCCCTGACATCGTCGCGGTTATTGGTGTACGATCCGCCGGCAGTAAACTTCCACCTGGCTCCCAGGTTTTCTCTCCAGGAAAGATTGTGGTACATGTTGAAATTCTTCAGCTGAAAAACATCTTTGTATCCCATTGTGTCGATGCTTGGCGTGCGAATGCCTACTTTGTTCTGACTGAAATAACCATAATATTTGAGGATGCCGGTGGAGGAAGTTTTGATCCTGAAGTTCGCATCACCTTCATGATATTCGGGGATCACAAAATAATCGGGCTTTGTATTCAGCACCTGAAACGCGAGATAAAGGTTGGTATAGCCATAATTAATACCCCAGGATGATCTTTTGTTTTTAGCCAGATGCTGATAACCTGCACTGCCACCAATAAAAGATGCGCTGATGTTGGCAGAACTTCTGTCGGGCATATCAATGGACTCCAGAATCAGTGCTGCAGACAATGCCTGGCCATAAAGCGCAGAATAACCACCGGCACTAAACACGGTCCCTTTAAAAATAAAGGGAGAGAAACGCCCCCGCGTGGCGATATTGGGTTCACTGGTGTAAAAGAAATTATTCACCAGGGTGCCATCAATAAAAATTTTTGTTTCACCGGCTGTTCCTCCGCGTACAAACAGTCCTTCGCTTTCTCCAATCTGTTGGGCACCGGGAAGGGTGCGAATGGCGCCGGTTACATCTGCATTGGCACTGGCCGTAGTAACGATGTCGATGGAATTAAGCACCGTGGTTCTTTTTTTGTCACTGGCTTCAAAAGATCCCGCAGTAATCACTACAGCTTTCATTTCACTGATTTCTTCTTTGAGTGTGACCGTAAAATTTTGAGCCGTGCCATTGAGTTGAATTTTTTCTGAATAAGGTTTGAAACCAATGGCAGTTACAACCAGCATCTGGTCTCCTTTTTCAGTGCTACGAAAAGAAAATTTTCCGAGGGAGTCCGTGGTGCCACCGTCATAGCTGTCTTTGATAGTCAGACTTGCACCGGCAACCGGATGGTTTTTGGCGTCTCTGACCAACCCACTGAGTATGTTTTGTGACCGGGAAATTTGGGTCAGTGCAACGAAGAGTAAAAACAGGAAAGTCTTTCTCATAACAGTCGATTCGAATACAAACGTAAAGTAGTTTATAAAATAAACCAAATTTATTTTTCATAAAAAAACCCCCAGCTATGCTGAGGGCTTGCCAAATTTAGGACTGGCTGTTTTTAGTTTCTTTTTATTTTTTCCTGGGTCACCTGCTGTTCACAGCTGGCTTTCAGGATATAGAAATCGCGGGGTAGGCTGTTGAGAGAAATGGTTTCTGTAGGACCAGCCATCTTAATCACAGACTGCTTCACAATAGCTCCAAAAGAATTGAACACCTGGATCACTACTGTTTTATTGCGCCAGCTGGAAGGCATTCCGAGTGACAGTTGGTCGAGCACCGGATTGGGATAGGCAATGATCTTTGGACCTTTGTCTGTAGCCTCTTTGACGCGTACCAGCTTCACATCCGACTGCTTTGCGAGTCCATCGGCATCCACAACCTGGATGCGGTAATAGACCGGACCTCCATTAAAGCCTTTAATATCGTCGGTGTACTGATAGTCCACCGTGCTCTCATTTGTTTTCTTGGCAGGAATCAGGGCTATGCGGGTATAATTCTGGTCGTCGAAACTTCTTTCGAGATAAAATTCGTTGATGCCTTTTTCGCCTTCAACAGTAAATTTTATTTCAATTTTATTTTGATTGCTGCGCACGTCGAAATAAGTAATGCCAATAATATTTTTGACACCACACTGACCTGCAAAAGCCAGGTTTGTGAGCAACAGGACAAGCAGATAAAATTTTTTAAAATGGAAGCGGCGGATAACCGGAATAAGAAGTGCAAACTTCAGGGAGAAAAGCCTGTTCATAGTCGGGATTAATTTAGTTTTCGAAAAGGGTTTAGGGCTTTTCTAAGGAAGGGAACTTCGGATTAGGCTTTTCAAAGAACATCCTGGATTCGAGTATAAAGAAAGCATTCGCCGGGCACATATGCAAGCTTTTACCAGAAAAACTACGCGAACAATCCGTATTTTCTGCAACGGTAAAAAGCAGAAAAAAACATAAGGGGAAAAGGCAGATTTATATATATAAAAAAACAGGCGGCCGATTATCAGCCGCCTGTTTTATATCACGGGTAGAATCAGGAGTTCAGATTGATTTCATAGAAACCTGCTCTCTCCCCAATTCCATAATCACAGATTTCACAGATCAAGAGAGGATTTCACTGCCTGACGATTTCATAGAAACCTAGTTCTCCCCAATTCCTAATTCCAAATTCCCAATTCCAAATTATTTACCTCAATACCCACTTCCCTACTTATACTGTGGGATCAATCCATTCGCCAGGTCCACCATTTTCTTAACTCCATCATCAGGAAGATTACCTCTTTTGAATTCATGGAGCACTTCCGGCAATTTGTTTTCCATCTCCATCAGGAAATGTTCTTCAAATTCTTTGACCTTGCTCACCTTCACCTGTCTCATTAATCCCTGAGTACCTAGGTAAATAATCGCTACCTGTTTTTCCACGGGAACGGGTGCATACTGTGGCTGCTTGAGGATCTCCACATTGCGGGCTCCTTTGTCCAAAACCAGCTTGGTAGCGGCATCCAGGTCGCCTCCAAATTTGGAGAAGGCTTCCATCTCACGGTACAAAGCCTGGTCAAGCTTGAGTGTACCGGCTACTTTTTTCATGGATTTGATCTGCGCGTTACCACCCACCCGACTTACAGAGATACCTACGTTGATGGCCGGACGAATACCTGCATTGAATAAATTCGATTCCAGGAAGATCTGTCCATCGGTAATAGAGATCACGTTGGTAGGAATGTAAGCAGATACGTCGCCTGCCTGCGTTTCAATAATAGGAAGTGCAGTCAAAGAACCTCCGCCTTTCACAAGGTGTTTGATGGTCTGTGGAAGGTCATTCATTTGCCTGGCTACATTATCATTGGAAATGATCTTGGCAGCTCTTTCCAGCAGACGGCTGTGCAAATAAAATACATCGCCCGGATAGGCTTCACGTCCGGGTGGACGGCGAAGAAGAAGTGATACTTCGCGATAAGCAACGGCCTGTTTGGAAAGATCATCATAAATAATCAGTGCAGGTCTTCCGGTATCGCGGAAGAATTCTCCGATGGCTGCACCAGCAAATGGAGCATAGAACTGCAGCGGAGCCGGGTCTGAAGCAGAAGCAGCAACGATGACGGTATAATCCATGGCACCTGCATCCTGCAAATTTTTCATCACACCTGCAATGGTGGATGCCTTCTGTCCGATGGCAACATAGATACAGAACACAGTTTTGCCTGCTTCGTAAAATTCTTTCTGATTGATGATGGTATCGATACAGATGGCTGTCTTTCCGGTCTGACGGTCACCGATCACGAGTTCGCGTTGTCCTCTTCCAATAGGGATCATGGCATCGATGGCCTTGATACCGGTTTGAAGTGGTTCCTTCACGGGTTCGCGAAAGATCACACCAGGAGCTTTCCGTTCCAGTGGCATTTCATAACGCTCACCTGAAATGGGACCTTTTCCGTCGATGGGCTCACCCAGAGTGTTCACTACGCGTCCTACCATTCCTTCACCCACTTTGATAGAGGCGATCTTTCCGGTGCGGCGTACTTTGGCTCCTTCATTCAGAGTGCCCATCTCTCCCATTAATACCGTACCCACATTATCTTCTTCCAGGTTCAGGGCAATTCCCTGAACACCATTTTCAAACTCCACCAGTTCACCGGCGCGAACATTACCCAATCCATACACACGTGCAATTCCATCTCCAATCTGCAATACGCTGCCTACTTCTTCCAGGTTGGCGCTGGCATTAAAGCCGCTTAACTGCTGGCGAAGTATGGCACTGATTTCATCTGGTTTTATTTCTGGCATATATCAAATTATAAATTGTATTGTTGAATCTTTGGTTATCTCAGTTTATAAATAAAATCGTTGTTCTCGAATTGTCTCGCAATGTTTTTCAGATCATAAGCAATACTGGCATCAATAAGCTGGTCGCCTGCCTGCAGTACAAAGCCACCAATGAGGTCGGGATTGACGGTGGTCTGCAAGTCGATGTTCTGCATGTCGCTGGTTTTTTTTACCTGGGCCACGATGGCTTTTTTCATTTCCTCTGAAACAGGAACGGCAGTTGTCAGTTTTACGGTATTGATATTTTTTTCCCTTTTGTATTGCTCAATGAAAGAATTGATCACTTCAGGCAATACGCCTTCCCTGGCCTTGTTGATCAAGAGTGTAGTGAAAATGATCATCAGGTCGCTGATCTTTCCCCTGGTCACCGCATTCACTGCTTTTATTTTCGCATCCGGTTTGACAATAGGACTTTTCAGCAGGTTGAGAAACTCTCTGCTGGCTTTAATAACCTGTTGCAGGTAAAGCATGTCCTGATACACGGCCTCGAGCTGATTTCTTTCAACTGCAAGATCGAGTATCGACTTTGCGTACCGGGATGCTACACGAGGGTTCAACATATGTTTGAGTTGAGCTTTGAGTCGCGAGCGACTCAAAGCTTTTTCTAATTCAATTTTACTTCTTCCACCATGTTCCTGATATGGGCTTCCTGTGCGGCAGGCGTACCCAATTCCCTGCGCAATACTTTTTCCGTGACCTCCACTACCAGTTTGCCCACCTGGTTCTTCACATCGGTGAGTGCTGCCATTTTCTGGGCATTGATCTGTTGTTGCGCATCAACGATAATTTTGTTGGCTTCCACTTTCGCTTGTTCCTTGGCCTCATTGATGATGCGGTCCTTGGTTTCGCGGGCTTCCTTGAGCATGCCGGCTCTTTCTTCACGTGCTTTGGCCATCAGTTCTTCGTTCTCACTTTTCAACTGCGCCATTTCTGCTTTTACTTTTTCAGCCGTCTCAAGTGAATCAGCAATACTTTTTTCTCTGAGGTCCAGAGAATTTAAAATGGGCTTCCAGGCAAATTTTCTCAGAATAAAAAATACAATGAGAAAGGCCAGGAGCGTCCAGAATATTAATCCAAATGAAGGAGTAAGAAGTTCCATAATTCTTGATGTAATTTTTTGAGAATCATCAGTCGTCAGCCTTCAGGTTTTTTATCACTTCTCCCTTCTGAGGACTGAAGCCTGTGGTCTGCCGATTTAAAATAAACCGCACCCGCCGCCCTGTGCTTAAGGTGCAGTTTGTTTTTTTAGCTGGCTTAAGCACCAATGAACATCGCCAGGATACCTGCGATCACTGCGAAGAGGGCCACACCCTCGATCAAGGCAGCGGTCAGGATCATGTTTGCGCGAATGTCGTTCATTGCTTCCGGCTGGCGGGCAATAGATTCAACAGCACCTTTACCGATCTGGCCAATGCCAATACCGGCACCGATGGCAGCTAAACCTGCGCCTACAGCTCCACCCGCATTTGCGAGAGGTGCAGCCAACAGTACAAATAATAAACTCATGATTCTAGATTTATATTGGTTAAAAAAAGACCCGGTCTTCCGTCCTCAGTCGTCTGAAGTGCAGTCACCCGAGGACCGACGTCGGACGACTGCCGACTTATCATACGATTGCTACATCTTCATGATGATCCACATCATCATGACTGCCTTCGAATGCCTGACCAATAAATACTGCAGTCAGGTTGGCAAAAATATAGGCCTGGATAAAAGCAACTAAGATCTCAATGAAATAAATGAACACCGTGAATGCAATGGAGATGGGAGAAAAGCTCCAGCCCACCACTGCTTTCAGTCCGCCGAAAATAAAGATCAGCGAGATCAGACAGATAATGATGATGTGTCCCGCAATCATGTTGGCGAACAAACGAATGATGAGGGCAAAAGGTTTTGTGAATACGCCCAGAATCTCCACAGGGATCATGATGAACTTCACTCCCAGTGGAACTGGTGGCCAGAAAATATGTCCCCAGTAATGGCTGTTGGTGCTGATCAAAATAGCGATGAATGAAATAACACCGAGCACCAGTGTAAAAGCAATGTTACCTGTGACATTTGCTGTACCTGGAATCAGTGCCACAAGGTTATTGATCAGGATAAAGAAAAATACAGTCAACAGATAAGGCATGTATTTTTTGTAACGCGGACCAAGATTGGGTCTTCCCACTTCATCGCGGATAAAAATCACCACAGGTTCCAGAAGGTTTTGCAGGCCCCTGGGTGCAGTAAGAATTCCCTGGCCCTTTGCATATTTGCGGGCAGCTGATAAGAGCAGCCAAACCAGCAGGACAAGCGCGATCAGCATCTGCACCACATTGCGGGTAAGCGAAAGGTCATAAACCTTTTCGCCCGTTGGCAAACCAGCTTCATTTACTCCAACAATACTTTCATTGCGCATGTTTTTGACCTGCTCGGCGTTTACACCTTTTTTAACGAGCTCTTTTTTATAATCTGCAGTAACCAGTCTGTATCCGTTATATTCTGCCTGGCCATGCTGAAAACGGGAAGAACTGAAAACAGAAAATCCGCGCTGTGTTGAATAAAGAATTACCGGTAAGGAAATGGTCACATGGTGTTCCTCTCCGTCTTTGCCCTTGTAGGATAAAAAATGGAATTGATGGGCATCCAGAACGTGTCCGAAAATCACTTCATTGGCGTCAAATTTACTGGACCCTTCCTTGTCCATATTTTTTTCGGTCTCCATCCTGATGTGCTGGTTATTGTCCTGGGCACAAGAGACCAGGCAAAAAAGGCTGAAAGCCGCTACCAATAAGCGTTTGACACGAATTCCGATCATACCTTATCTGAAATTTGCCGCAAAGATAAGGAGGGAGCCGGAAAATGGAGGGGTTATTGAGGGGTTATTTAAGATAAATATGGGAAGAGAAGCTGTTGGCTGTGAGCTGTTAGCTGCTAGCTCAGTTGTCGTAGCCTTCGGCGAGAGCATTGTTGATCATAGGTACAAAGGCGGTTAGCTGAATTCATTCGAGGGGATTGCTTCGCTTCGCTCGCAATGACGCCTACAGTGGAATGCCAATAGTAAGGGCTGCACCGCGGCGCGTCATTGCGAGCGAAGCGAAGCAATCCCCTCGAATTAGTGGTGCATTCGCGTGCATGGGTATCTGTTGCTAAAAATAACATTGTTCTCGCCGAAGGCTACTCGAATGAAAAGCTAGCAGCTCACAGCTTTCTCTCCTCACATCACTTTCCAGTGCCTGATCTGAATGCCATAGGAGTTTGTGCCGGCTTCAACTTTTTCAAAAATGAGCCCAATGTTCTGGCCATAGTAAACAGTCCACGCGGTACCATCATCTGTATAAGGACTTCCCAGCAAACTTACCTGTCCCTTGAAATTGATCACGTAAACATTGCTGAAGCTTTGCCCATTCACCGTAACAGTTGCATTGGCATTGGCGCAGGTAAACGCATAACGGAGCTTTACATTCTGACCGGAATACTGTCCCGAATATTCAGCTGAATTCCAGGTCTGGCTTGTTGTTAGTCCTTCCTTCAAAAACAGGATGTCTGCTTTCTGCGGAACATCAAAGGTGAGTGCACTGTATTGATCGGCCAGGGTGTATTCCAAATAATCATTGCCCGATTTGCGATAGAAAGAAGTATCAAACGGACCCGCATCATCAGTCCATTGGAAAAGACGATAGGTATTGGCACCAATGGTTTTTGTCGCCGCATTCACGATCTTGATCGTGTCACCGGGAGTGGAAATATCTTCATAGCTCCACCAACTATTTGCTGTCAGCGGAAAGTGATCGCCGGCGGGAGTGGTAGTTCCGCTTGCTGCCACAGTTACAATAAAAGTACAGGTGCCTCCGCCTGCGGTAAGGGTAAAGGTCTGATCGCCCTGAGCCGATGGTGTTCCTGAAGCAAGGAGCGTGATGGTTTGCACACCCGTAGCGCTAAAAGTTCCTGATCCCGCAAAATAAAATCCGCTTACAGAATTCGAATTCATGGTCCATGTACCAATCGTTCCAACATTTACTTCGATGGTTACAGAATTGGAGGAGCCCATAGCCGTTCCCTGTGCATAGGTGCCCGACATATTCGAGTTCATGCAACTGGCTCCGCTACCTGAAAGGGTGAATATAGCAGTTCCGCCACTGGCCGGAGCCGTGGGCTGGTGTGATTCAAAACTGAGTTCTTTCTGGCAGGAGTAAAGGGTGGCCAGGAAAAGGAAGGACAGCACAAATCCAAAAGAACGTTTCATAAAGGTGTTTAGAGCCCACAATCTACATCATATCCCCAAAAAAAGAGCACCACTAGTCAATTAGCAAGGCTTTTTTTTCAAACTGCATTGCATACAATTTGCTGTAGAATCCACCCTTCTGTAGCAGCTCCTGGTGAGTACCCGTTTCCCTGATCTCGCCTTTGTCCAGAACAATGATCTGGTCGGCGCGCTGAATGGTAGAAAGGCGGTGGGCGATGACAATGGAAGTCCTTCCGGCAATGAGGGTGTTGATCGCATTTTCAATCATGTGTTCACTTTCAGTATCCACCGATGACGTGGCCTCATCCAATACAAGAATGGAAGGATTGTACAGTAGTGCGCGGATAAAAGAAAGCAACTGCCTCTGGCCCACAGATAAAGTAGCGCCTCTTTCCATCACATTGTAATCATAACCACCGGGAAGACGTAGAATGAATTCATGCATTCCGATCAGTTTTGCAGCATCCACCACGTTTTCTTTTGGAATGGATGGATTGAGTAAAGTGATATTGTCCATCACCGAACCGGAGAAAAGAAAGACGTCCTGCAATACCACGCCTATATTTTTTCTCAGCGCGTCCAGGTTCCAGTCTTCCACAGCCACATCGTCAATCCTTATCTGACCCTTGTCAATTTCATAGAGCCGGTTCAATAAACTAATGATGGTGGTCTTTCCACTTCCGGTGTGTCCTACGATGGCTATTGTTTGTCCGGGTTGCACCCTGAAGTCTACATTTTTTAAAACGGGCTGACCTTCAGAATATCCAAACCAAACATGATCGAATTCTACTTTTCCTTTCAGTTTTTCCGGCGCGAACTTTCCCTGCTGGCTGATATAGTCATTATTATCCAGAACCTTGAATACTCTTTCGCTTGCAATCATCCCCATTTGCAATACATTGAACTTATCGGCAATAACGCGAAGTGGGCGAAAGATCAGGTTGAGGTAAAGTATGAATGAAGTGATTACTCCCGGCTGCACACTGTTGATGACCACCAGTCCCATTGCCAATGCGAGCACAATTTCCACGATGGGAAAGAAAACCGAATAGGCAAAGATGGCGTGAATGTTTGCATTCCGGTGTTCCTTGTTAATGTTCTTGAACTTATCAAATTCTTTTTTCTCCGCGGCAAAGGCCTGCACCACATACATGCCCGTGATATGTTCCTGTACAAAAGCATTGAGCTGGGCCACGGCATTTCGTACCCGGTGAAAAGACCGGTTAACAGTTTCCTTAAAATAATAAGTAGCGACCAGGATGATGGGAAAAGGAATGAGACAAAACAGCGTCAGCTTCCAGTCGGTCCACAACATGATGCCGAGTACACAAAAAATGGAAAGAAGGTCCGCAATAATGGGAATGAGCCCATCGGAAAAAATATCATTGATCCGTTCTATATCATCAATGGTGCGGGTCGTGAGTGTACCAATGGGTGTTCGATCGAACTGGCGCAGGTTGAGATGAAGCACTTTTCCAAAAACGCGGACTCGCATGTCTTTCACTACTGCCTGTCCCAGCCAGGAAGTGATGTAGGAAAAATAAAAACGAAGCCCTGTTTCCAGAATGAGAAAACCGATCTGGATCACTGTGATGAGAATGAGTGCATGAATAGCCGCATCAGGATACCGGTGGTCGGCACCTGAAATATTTTTGTCAACAGTGAGCTGGATCAGAAAAGGACGTACAGGAGTAAAAGCTGCCAGCACGATAGCCAGAACAATGGACCAGATGAACCGGCCCTTGTAAGGACGGGTAAACTGCAAAACCCTTTTTAGTGCGGAGAAGTCAAAAACATTCTTCTTTCTGTCGGTACTGCTCAATGTTCAATCTTTATACAAATTTAGTTTCGCTTATTCCTCATCGCCCATGGAGCTGTTATAGGCCTTGATAAAGATAGCACCCAGGTTTTTGTATGGGGGAATATAGTCTTCAAATCCCTCCACATTGCCGGCTGCTTTTTTGTATTCATTCCAGAATGGGATCCAGTCAATATCTTTTCCATTCCGCAACTTTTCGTTCAGAATATTCATGAACGGCTGGTTAATATCTTTCTTTCCGGTTTGCTTCGAAGCAATGATGTGTGCATCGGAAGAATGTTTGAGCACGTCATGAATCAAATTATATCCTCCACATGATCCGAGGAAAACGATCTTGGCTGCCGGTTTAATTTGTTCAATGGTATAAGGCGCCCAGTAACTATGTCCGCGGTGAACAACAATAGTGGGTTGAATGCCTTTGTCGTTCAGATAATCGTTTAGCGCCTTCTGAGCCTTGTCCAGTTCATCGGGTTGCTTTTCATCATCCATCCATTTATTGGCATAGATCACAATGGGTTTACCAACGGTTGAAGCAAAAGCGATCCAGCTTTTATTGTCTTCAATTTTTTTCCAGGTTGATGCACGAAACTGGGGGAGAAAACCATCCCAGTTCATTTTTCCATCCTTGTCGCCATAAAAGAAAACCTGCATGTATACTCGTCCAGTGCTGTCGCTGACGAGCGACTGATAAGGAACACTGTAAACCGGTGGAATGCCAAATTCGGTGGAAAGATTAATGGTGCTGTCGGTTGCAGAAAGAAAGAGCTTGTACAATAAATTATAGATCACCATTCCTCTTTTATTGTTTTCCCTTACGTTTCTTTCATAGTTCGTCTTTACGTTGTTCAGCATTTGATCAGCCACTGGCTTCATGGTTTCTTCAATGCTTGCATAAGAGTCGGCCACATCCACACCATCTTCCAGTCCGGGTGAGCGTTCGAGGTTGTTGACGAAGGCCGTCATCAGGGTTTGGGCTTTATCTTTTTCACCAAAGCTGGCAAGGAAATCACTAAGCGTATTGTAACCCGCTGCCATCTTGATAAATTTTTTGAACCGGTCGAAGCTTACACTCATTAAAAGTGAATCGCCACGGTTGCCGATCTTTTGCATCATCAGTGGGTAGATGCCTTTCACATAACTTGAAGTATAGAGGTCGCGCTCGCCTGCGATCACGAGGTAATAAAGTTCCTGCGCATTGAGTGGTTGCAGTATTTTAAAACGAACGGCATCCGGCTTTTCATGAAGGGCATTGATCTCCTTAATAAAGTAATCACGGCCCTTTCTTTCGAGCATGGTATCCAGTACGCCAATACTCGTTACCTTTTCACCATTGAGCATCCGGCTGCGGTAGTCCAATTTTGTTTTGATCAGAAGCTGATAATATTTGGTTTCATCATCCAGGACCGCCTTGATATCACCCAGATTAATTTTCCCGTTCACCATGTTATCAATGAAAGGAAAATAGAGCTGTCCGCTTCCGCCACTTTTGGCAATGGTTGATACCGCGTGAATGAATGGATCGTCAATATTTCGGATGGCTATGCCCAGGCGATTGTCGGCCGCAGCAAAATCGTACAATCGTTTGGGATATTTATAACCAGCCAGACGAATCAGACTATCACGAAAAGGAACATCAGGGTTCTGATTGAGCTTCAAAAAAATCTGGTCAGGATGAAGAATGCAGTATTGATAAAGCAGACTGTTTTGCGATGGCGCAAATCCAGGATTCCTGCTAAAGGCCTCGCTGGCCAATACCAGACTTCCCACTTCATAGTTGCTGTTGGTGACCACTTTTTCTATGGATTCTCCACGTTTATCGAGGTTCATTGCTTCCACATATACATCCAGGGCTTTGGGAAAATGTGCAGCGCTGAACTGCCTGTTGTGATAGAGGGAAATAAAATTACGGATCATGTTTTCCAGTCCGCGGAGATAACCGACCTTCTGCTGGTCTTTGGTAGACGAATCGTTTTCAATAAAGCATTCCAGCTGGTCAATTCTTTTGGTGAGAGCGAGGGTGACATAATAATTTGTTTCCTCATTATTACCGGCCACAAACTGCAGGTCGGCACGGCCATCGGCCCTTAGGGCATTTTTTTGTTCGCGGTCAATCCGGTCATGCCATAGTTCATGGCTTTTGGGCGGTTTGCAGCCCTTGTCGGGAGCAGGTTGTGCAAAAGAATGGGTAGCAACAATCAGTAGCAGGCTCTTCAAAAGTAATCGTAAGGTTAGACTCATTCCCCTCATAGCGCAAATTTAATACCCGAAGCCTTAACCCCTCATTAGTCAGGACCTGGACAGGCTGAAGACAGGAATTACAGGATATCAGTTGCAGCAAGATAAGACCATTCTCCTGAATTCAACAGCAGGCCAGGCTGGACTTGCAGGGCAGTGGCTTCATTCATTAAATTTTCATTAACTCTTTGTTATGGAAAAGGCGTTCGTTTCTTCTAATTCTGTTTTGCTTAGGTTTGTCGCAAAGACGGGTTCATGGATAAATTTCAGGGAAAGGTATTGATTGCAGACGATGAGCCAGACATTCTGGAGATCCTGAAATACAATCTGGAAAAGGAAGGCTATCAGGTGCTCACGGCAAAAGATGGAGATGAGGCGTTGGACCGCGCGAAACATCACCATCCTGACCTCATTGTGCTCGACATGATGATGCCCAGAAAAAATGGGATGGAAGTGCTTGAATTGTTGCGTGCCCAATCAACCTTCAGAGAAACGCTGATCATGTTCCTTACAGCCCTCAGCGATGAAACCACGCAGTTGAAAGGATTCAGTACAGGCGCGGATGATTATGTGAGTAAGCCGGTAAGCACCAGTGTTTTTGTGAGCAAGGTCAATGCGCTGTTCCGCAGAATGAAAAAACCACAGAACCAGATCATTTCCCAGGATCGGCTGGTGATAGATCCGGAAAAATTCCTGGTGGAATATGAAGGCAGCGATATTGTGCTGGCAAAAAAAGAATTCGAATTGCTTTATCTGCTGGCGTCCAAACCGGGACGTGTATTTCTTCGCAATGAGATCCTGAGCCAGGTCTGGGGCAACGACGTGATTGTAGGCGACCGCACTATCGATGTTCACATCCGAAAGATCCGCCAAAAGCTGGGTGTCGACTGCATCACTACAGTAAAAGGAGTAGGATATAAATTTGAGTTGGAAAAAAATTAAATGAGGAGGAGTTGATAGTTGGTAGTTGATAGTTGGGTTATGGCTGTTAGCTTTTAGCTGTTAGCTATTCACCATTCACTATTCACTATTCACCATTCACCATTCACCGTTCACTATTCACTCTACCACCTATCAACTATCAACTACCAACTCTCTCCGTAAGATGGCAAAAAAAAATCTTTCTCCACGTCAGCTTTCCGCATTCACAGCGCTGGTTCTTTCTGTTCCAATCAGCCTGGGTATCTATGTAATGAAGTTTAACTGGATGGAAGGAATCATTTCTTTTGCCGTCATATTTACCGGGAGCTACCTGCTCATTCTTACCATCATTCAGAATTTTATTTACAGAAAGATCAAGCTGATTTATAAATTCATTCACCAGACCAAGGCCAGCAAAAAGGAGGAGATGTATTATAAATATATTCTTCCTCAGAAAGGAATTGACGACGTAAGGGAAGATGTGGAAGCCTGGGCCGAACAGCGAAGCAGGGAGATTGAGATGCTCAAGCAAAACGAAAACTTCCGAAAGGAATTCCTGCAAAACCTTTCTCATGAATTCAAGACGCCTGTATTTTCCATCCAGGGTTATGTAGACACTTTGTTGCAGGGTGCCATGGAGAATCCCGAGATCAACCGGAGGTTTCTGGAAAAAACAGCAAAGAATGTAGAGCGACTCGTAAACCTGATAAGGGACCTCGATGAGATCTCGCGCCTCGAACGCGGAGAACTCAAATTAAACAAACAATATTTCGTGATCCACGACGTAGTGAAGGAAGTATATGAGACCCTTTCCTGGAAAGCAGAACAGCGCGATATTTCTTTCTCTATCAAAAAAGGTTGCGAACAACCGCTTACTGTTTATGCCGACAAAGACAAAATTCGCCAGGTGATCACCAATCTTGTTGATAATTCTATCAAATATGGAAAGTCAAGTGGAACAGTAGTCGCCAGCATGTATAATACCGATGACAAAAACATTCTGATCGAGATCAGTGACGACGGTATTGGCATTTCAGAAAAAAATCTGGACCGCGTGTTCGAACGTTTTTTTCGTACCACCGAAGGAAGAAGCCGCGACCACACCGGAAGCGGACTGGGTTTATCTATCTGCAAACACATCGTAGAGGCCCACGGTCATACCATTCACGTCAGAAGCAAAGAAAATATCGGTACTACCATTGGGTTTACTCTTGATGCAAGGAAGAGGAATTAGGGTATTGGGTATTGAGGTATTGGGGTATTGAGTGGAATTGGGAATTGGGAATTGCCTCCTTCGCGATCGCTACGGCGGCCACAGAGGAATTGGGGACAGAAGATGGTTCTATAAAAACATTAGCTGGTAAGATCGGTGTTTAGCTATTTAGGTGCAGAGAAGAGAGGATGCAGAGGATTCGCAGAGAAAAATTTTTAAGAATCATAGCGCAAGCTAGCAGAATTAGAAATAAAATCATCGATCGGTATAACGGTCATCTAGAAAACCTCTTACCAGTTAGTACAAGTCGTGGTTATCCGTAAAATCCGTTTTTAATCCCTGTAATCTGTGATTTAAATTTTGGTTAAGGCTGAACTTTCTGAGAGTCATTCACACAAATCTTGGTTCAGAAAGTTCAGCATATATCCAACCATCCGTAAATTCAAAGGATTGTAGTACTAGCGCAGCTTGGCAACCACATTCAGACTGTCTCTAAGAATTTTTCTACTTTCTTCTTGTCTGAATTCAGCCAGTAATTTGGTATAAGCAGTCGCTTCGCTCTTAGTAAGGGTAGCAATACTTCCCTTGCCTTCGAAATAATAGTGCGTGCTGATAAACCTTTTTACGTGCGCCCTGCTTTCTGCAGGAAGATAGGTTTGAAGTACCCAGAAATTGCGACTCTTGGAACGGCGAATTGCATGGTCTACTTTTCCGGGGCCGCCATTGTAGGCAGCAACCACCAACAGCCAGTCGCCATATTCGTTATAAAGATCCCTGAGGTATTTGGCTGCAGCAACAGTGCTTTTATAAGCATGCGTGCGTTCATCATACTTGCGGGTGATCTTCAGTCCGAGCTGACGGGCGGTAACGGGCATCAGCTGCCAGAGTCCTTTTGCACCAACTCTGGAAAGAGCCGTTGTTTTCAGATCAGACTCCACTACTGCCAGGTATTTTAATTCTACCGGCAAACCATACTTGGTAAAAATGGTGTCGAACAGTTTGAAGTAAGAGCGGCTGCGCATTTTTGTTTTGTACAGCGACTCATCTTCGCGCTTCAGATAACTCTGGACGAATTTTGTAGCCTGTTTGTTCAGCTGGATCTGGGGAAGGTTCAACGTGTTTTTTTCGTTGAGCTGTCCGGATGTAAACGCGGTAATGGTATCCGCACCTGGCTGAATGAGGCTGTCTTTTTTCAGACGGCTATGAGGCAGTGAGGCAGTTCCCTTCTCTTTATACGAGTGGAGGGACTCGCCTTTCACCTCCGACACGTTCGGTAGAACGAAAAGGAGGGCGGGGCTCAAAAAGCTGGTTCTTACTAAGTTTCTTTTCAACATTGTTTTCGTTTTAAGTGAAACAATGCCGACCCTTAGATTTGGATTATTCTGTTTACTCAAGGGATACCGTAAAATTTTTCGTAGGGTTATTGGCATGTAAGTTCGTACACTGGTCTTCCGGGGGACGGACGTTTGGGCTTTTCATTGTTCCGGAGACGGTTTTGTGTTCTTCATAATGTACGGACAAAGGGCAAATCTAACCGGCAGATCGGACAATTCATAGGTTATACTCCGATGAAAAACTACGCATCATGTATAAACAGATAGACTTCAGCAGCCTAGCTTTTTACCCCGCCTTGCTGTTAATCTGGCAGCAGGCATGGCAGTTATGGATAATTAAAATGATGTGAAGGGTTTCACGCTTAGAACAAGAAAGAGTAAGCGAAAGAGAGCGGGACTGAAGATCGATGCTATAAGATTGTTTTCGGAAAGAATATGATGTGGTGAGAGCGTTTAAACCGCAAAGAGCGCAAAGGATACGCAAAGGGTCGCAAAGGTTTTTACTGGGGATTTATTCTTGCGTTCGCTGCGCTCTTTGCGGTTTCTCTCCCACAAAATTTTAAACTGCACCACTTACCACACTTCTCCTTCGGCTCACCATTCGCAACAGCGTAGGTAACACGATCAACAATAAAGGAAGTGCCACCAGGAAACCTCCGATTACCGCAATCGCCAGTGGCTGGTGCAACTCGGCTCCGGTTCCAATGCCCAGCGCCAGCGGCATCAACGCAATGATGGCACCCAGTGCGGTCATCAGCTTGGGACGTAGCCGGGTAGAAATAGAAAAGATGATCGATTCATCTACATTATGATTTTCGTGCAAGGATTCCCTGAACTGCAAATAGGTGAAGATTGCATTCTCTCCTATGATGCCCACGATCATGATCAATCCTGTATAGCTTCCAACATTTAAAGCAGTATTGGTGATGAATAAGGCAAGATAGCTTCCCGCAATTCCGAGCATGGCGATTAATAAAATGACCAGGGCCACCAAAAAATCTTTGAACAGAAATAGAATCACTCCAAATACCAGAAGAGATGAAGTAATAAGAATGAGCAACAGTTCATGAAAGGACTGCTGTTGCTGCGCATATGCACCTCCATATTCAATATGATAACCCTGTGGCAACACTACCTGCGCAGAAACTTTTTGCTGAATCTCTTTCATCGTGCTTCCCAGGTCGCGGTTCTCGAGCCTTGCAGTTACTACACCCATCGACTGAAGGTTCTCGCGTTGAATTTCTGCATCACCCGGATTTACTTCAATATTGGCCAGCGCATTGATCGGCATCAGTTTGCCCGAAGGAAGAAAGACCTGAAGACGCTTGATGCCTTCCACACTTTGTCCCGCACTTCCGGGATACAAAAGCCGGATATTGGAAAGCTGTTGCCGCTCCAGAATATTTCCGGCAGGACTTCCCTGTAAAGCAAGCTGCACCTGTGTTTGCAGCGACTGCGGTGTGAGTCCGTACTGAGCCAGCGTCATGTGGTTCGGAATGATAGAGACCGAAGGACCCGAGATCACAATTCCATTGAACACATCGGCTGCACCTTCCACTTTTTCAACAATGCCGTTTACCTGGTCAGACAGATCATGAAGCCGCGGAATATTGTCTCCATATATTTTTATTTCTATGGGCTGTACCGATTCCATCAGGTCGCCCAGCATATCGCCGATCACCTGTCCGAAATCAATCGTGAGCGCCGGCTGCGAGGATTCGATCTGCTTGCGAATGTCTGCAATCACATCTTCGGTCGAACGGTCGCGGTCTTTCTTCAGTTGAATAAGGTAGTCGCCGGTGTTTGGTTCTGTGATAAAAAATCCCATCTGCGTTCCGGTCCTTCTTGAATACGCATCGACTTCCGGAACCCTGGTGATGATCTTTTCCACCTGTTGAAGCATTCGATCGGTTTCATCGAGTGAAGTGCCAGGCGGCGATTTGTAATCCAGCACAATGCTTCCTTCATCCATTTCGGGGAGAAACCCTGTTTGCAGCTGTGGCAGCACCAGCCAGATAGCCACACCAAGAGCAGCCATGATAATGAAACTGATATAAGGCTTGTGAATGAAAAAAGAAACCCATTTCTGTTTTTTAACCGAGTGTGCCTTTACCTCGCGTGTTGTTCCTGTATCCGGCTTTTTTTCTCTTGTGAGCAAAAGATAGATCACCGGCAAACAGATCCAGGTAACAAAAAAAGAACAGACCAGGGTAATGATCATGGTGTTGGTCATTACCTTGAAATAAGCGCCTGCCACTCCACTCATCATCTCAAATGGAATGAAGATGACAATGGTGCTGAGTGAAGAACCGATCATGGCCGGCAGAAGATAGTGAATGGCCTTTTGTACAACCGAAGTGGATGGATCATCGGGATGCTCTTCATGCGAACGGTGAATCTGTTCCACCACCACAATGGCATCATCAATGATCAATCCAATGGCTGCGGCTATTGCGCCCAGGGTCATGATATTGAGCGTGTAGCCAACGGCATACATCACGATGAGTGTGAGACATACAGTAACGGGAATGGTGATGAGAATGGTAGCACTTGCCTTGAGCGACCGGAGAAAAATAATGGCCACAAAAATTGCCAGCGCCAGTCCGATCCACAAACTATCTGTAACACTTTTTACGGATTCATTCACAAAATCGGCCTGCACATAATAAGGTCTGATGGAAATGCCGGAAGGAAGAATTTTTTTCAGCTCGTCCAGTTTTTTCTGCATGTCATTCGACAGATCAATCAGGTTGGCATTGGGCTGTTTGATCACCGCAACCAGAAGTCCCGGCTTTCCATTGGCGTTGATCTTTGTATATTCTACTCCTTCATTGATCCTGACATCGGCAATATCTTTTAGCTGCACAATTCTTCTTCCATTGTTCGATACAATCAGGTTGCGCAGATCGTCCAGTGAATGAACAGAAGCATCAGTGACTGTAAGATAAAGAAGCCGGTAGTCGGAAAGATATCCGTTTGCCTGGATAAAATTGGTTTGTGAAAGGGTGTTGGAGAGCATGTCGGGATTAATTCCCAGCGTACTCATTTTTTGTGGATTCAGCGTGAGCCAGTATTCTTTTTGTTTTCCGCCAATGATGCGCACTTCGGCCACACCAGCCACCTGCGATAAAAAAGGCTTAACCGTGTACAATGCCACCTGCTTCATATCAATTGGCGAATGAGCATTGCTGTTTGATTCAAGCGTGTATCCAATCACTGGAAGAATGGAAGGATTCATTTTTTCCACCGTGATCTGTACATCAGCAGGAAGGGAGTTTCGGATTTGTGCGATCTTCGATTCAATGCGTTGCTGGCTCAGGTCAATATTGGCATCCCAGTTCATGAACGCAGAAATCTCGCAGCTTCCCCTGCTGGTGGTGCTTCTGATGTCGGAAAGATCAGGCACCTGTTTGATGGCATTTTCAAGTGGCTGTGTGATAGTGATCATCATTTTGTTGACAGGCTGCAATCCTGCATCTGCAATGATCTTGATCTTTGGAAAGGTGATCTCCGGGAATAAAGAGGTCTGGAGCTTGCCGTACACAAAAATTCCGCCCATGATGATCAGGACAATGATGACGGTCAGGGGGTTCTTATAGCTGATAAAAAAATTCTTCATTGTTCGCCCTTCACAATTTTTACTTTGGCCGTATCTGGCAATCCATAATTTCCGGTAAGTAGTATTTTGTCGGATGACGTGAATTGCGGCCTCAGAATTTCTACACGATTGTCCGTCTCCAAACCTTTTACAATAGGAACTTTTACCGCAGTCACCGAATCAATCATCTTCATCACCCAAAAATTTGTCTGCGATTCATCTGTGAGCACTGCCTGTTTGGGAAGAGAGGCGGTATTATCTCTTTGCGATTTGATAATGCGCACCCTGGCAATCAGGTTTTGTGGAATGGCATGACTGGACTGCACTTTGATCAGCATGTTCTGTGTTTGTGATACAGAATCAACTGTAGGCATGATGTTCGCCACCACACCATTGAGCCTTGTACTATCTGGAAGCCGTAGTTGAAGCGACTTTCCAACTCCTACATAAGGTCTCAATTCGTAAGGCAGGTTCAGGATAAATCCGAAACTTTTTTCATCCGTCAGCACGGCCAGTTGCTCTCCGTCCTGAACATAGTCTCCCACCTGGTGATTCATTTCCCGGATATATCCGTCGGCGGAAGCAACAATGTGTATGAGTCCGGAAAAATGAAAGCTCGGATCAAGTTTGTTGATCGTGTTTCCTAGCGCATGCGCTTCCTTGGTCTGAAGCACAAAGGCCATCTGTCCTTTCCGGATCATTTGTCCGAGGTGAACATTCACCGATTCAATATATCCATTGGCAGAAGCCTTGATAACATTATTCTGTTGATAGGCCGAAGTGGCATTGAGTTCTACATAGTCGCTTAAAGGAACTGTCTGCACAGTAGTAATGGTTACAGGTGTTTGAACGCTGTCTGGTTTCGCTTCCTCATCCGGTTCAGCCGCCTCCTTGTGCTTGCAGCAGAAACAGGTAATGAGGACAATGAGAAAAGCATATTTCATTTTATTCAGTTTCATTAGCGGTTCCAGTAATTGATTTGATTGATGATCCTCAGCCGGCCTACATTATTTTGCCTCAGCAGGTTTTGGGCGCTCAGATAATTATTGATGGAAGTCACATAATCTCTCATGGTAATATCGCCCGTTTCCAAAAGTTTATTGTTGGCCAGGATCAATGTATGCGCATAGTTGATTTGCTGGTTGATCTTGTCTACAAGGAAGTCCGTTGCCCTGAGCTGCTGTCGCAACTGTGCGATCTGTTGGTTGTACTGCCTGATAAAGAACTGCCGGTTGTATTGCCTTGTTCTTTCTTCTATATCGATCCGGGAATATTTTAGTTGTCGCTGATGGCCATCGTATATAGGCACAGTAAGACTCACTCCAACGCTGAATCCAAAATTTTTGTAGGGTTGAAATTGCAGGCTCGAATTATATCCTGCATCGGTGTATGCTCCGATCTTTGGCTTGTACTGGTAGGCAATCAGCGCTCTTTCGTTTTGGATGCGCAGGCTGTCTGTAACAAAGCGGTTCAGAAATACAGACCGGTATAAATCCAGCTGAAAAGCGGAATCCGTGATCAATGGTTTATCAATCCTGTTGATGCTCGTATCCTCCAAACCCGCAAGATAATTGAGTGTGAGATAGTCGTTATTGTATTGGATCTGCGCCTGCAAATAGCTAAGTTCCTGTTGTTGCATGGTCACATAAAAATTTAGATAATCGGTTTGCTTGAACACACTGGCTTCTGTCAGTTTTTTCAACATCTGTTCTTCACTCTTCATCAGGTCAAATACTTCTTTTGAAAAATCTACAGTCAGCAGGTCGCCATATGCGGTTATATATTGTTCTGTAATGGTCCGTACAAGATCGCGTTCCGAAAGCCGGATAGTATCAAGCAATGCCCGACTTTGAAGCGCGATGGTGCGGTACTGCAAGGCAACATTTGCGGGTGTGAGAAAATTGCGGTTGGCCTGTATCAGTCCTGAAACATTGGCAATATTGGATATGGCAGGATCGTATCCATATCCATGAATTATCGGCGCATAACTGTCGGTGCTGATGCCATTCACCTGCGTGTGCAGGGATGCGCGAAGCAATTGGCTGTCGATCTGTAATGAACGAACCTGGTTTTCATAATCCCGGATCACCGGACTATTCTGCCTCGCCTGTTGAATAAAAAAATCCAGGTCCCTGCCTTGTGATCTTGCCGAAAAAGCTGCAATCCATAAGAATACGATAAATAAATACTTCATTCCATCTTTCTTTATGGCCCGTGAATTTTATAAAACTCTGAACCGGCTGAATTGATCCGTCCGCCAGGCATGTGCTACCGGATTGTCGTGCCCGCGATTCGTTACCATGTCAAGAATTATTCCTCACAGTACAGGACAAACGATATTTGGCTTTTCCGATTGTCTCCAGGGAAATTTTTTTACGATGGCTGCTCGCATAAATTATTATTCCTGTGCCCGATTCACAGGCAAAGAAACATGACATCGATTGATGAACCGAACCGAAGCTATTCAACCAATCTGAACAAAATCTGAAGCTTAATTTCCACACTTCAGAGTTTCTACAGGATTATAGCTCCATTTTGGACTCGTTTTTCCAGAATAAGAAGAGCTCATGAAAAAGAGGCACAGTTTTTCGATGCAGAATATTTGGTCATCACTGTGGAAGATTATTATTAAGAGGGAAAACCGCTAACCATGAAATCGAGAATTGTTCTTTTCGCGACTCTATTCGTATGTATGTCAGTCAATGGGTTTGCACAGGCAGATACTCTGATTAAAAAACTGGACAGTCTGAGCAAAAAAACAGACACCGTAGGTGGACAGAAAAATAATACGAACCCCGCTGCTTACAATTCCACAACGACGCTCAATTTCCGCTCGTATTTTGTTTTGTTGGGAAGCGATATCAAGCAGGCATTTACCAAGCCCTTCCACATGAAGGGGCGGGACTGGGCCTATCTGGGCGGATTTGCAGTGGGCGTAGGAGCCTTGTCGTTTGCAGACAAACCCATTCAGAAAAAAGCCTTGTCGTGGAGGAACGAGAGTGCTTCACTACGCAATGTGAGTAAATATGTGACGAATTTCGGAGGACCTTATGAAGTCTACACGCTCGCTGCACTGGGAGCTTATGGTTTTGTGTTCCGGGTTGACAAAGTAAAAAACACGACGCTACTGGCTACACAGGCTTACATCACAGGCGGACTTGTGGAGAGCGTATTGAAAACCCTCACCGGCGAACAACGTCCTTACTTCACAGACTCTACCAAGGTGGAGACAAGCCCGGTATTTCATGGCCCTTTTTATAAAACGCCGAAAGATGCCAAGGGAAAAACGACGAACAGCGCCTTTCCATCGGGTCATACCACGGTAGCTTTTGCTGCAGCAACTGTTTTTGCCATGGAATATAAAAACCATCCGTGGATTCCCATCATGGCTTACAGTGCAGCCACCTTGATTGGTGTAAGCAGGATTACTGAAAACAAACACTGGACAACCGATGTAGTAGTAGGTGCAGCGCTTGGTTACCTTACAGGAAGACAGATCGTTAATAACTATCACCGTTATGCGAAAATCAAAGCGCCCCAACAAAACAGGAGTACACTCAAACTTGACATGCAGTACAATTTTGGTCATGTAATGCCAGGACTGGTATATACTTTCCGTTGATGGACACGGCTCAAAAAAAAGCAAAGGGTATTTCTTTAAGGTTTCTCATTGTTGCTGCCGTGTTCCTGCTGGCCCTTGCGCTCTTTGCTTTCATTGCCAATGAAATGGTGCTCGAAAATGAGAACAACCTCGATCGGTTGGCCTTTCAGCACCTGGCCCACATCACCAATCCATCGGTTACGGGTGTTATGGTCATCATCACTTTTTTTGGTTCATCTTATTTTCTGCTTCCGGCCTATCTATTGTTGATCGGATATTTTTTAATCTTTAAAAAGACCAGAAGGCTTTCGCTTGATGTTGCAGCCATTGGCATCAGCAGCTCCATTATTCTTTTTTCGCTCAAGGCTATCTTCCACCGCCACCGCCCTCTTGACCCGCTGGTAAAAAACGTAAATGGATTTAGTTTTCCAAGCGGGCATTCTTTTTCGTCGTTTACTCTTTTTGGATTGCTGATCTATATTCTTTGGAATCATAAAATAAACCCCGTGCTGAGATGGGTACTCACCATCCTGTTTATATTGTTCGCAACTGCCATCGCCTTTAGTCGGGTTTACCTACATGTTCATTTCGCTTCCGATGTCATTGCAGGATTCTGTCTGTGCATCCTTTGGTTGGCGGTTTCTCTGTGGCTGCTCAGGAAATTTAGTCCCCGCTTGTAGTGGAAGTTCGGAGTCTGGAGTCGGGAGTCCGGAGTCGAAAACATTTTCTCCATGAAATTGTAATTTTAAACACTGTTAGTCAGTAAGGATCCCAAAGTGAAAGGACCTTTAATTCAACATAGATTTAGTTGATAATTTCATATTAAGCCTGACTTTGAACTTTGAACTTTGAACTATCAACTTACTACCAACTATCAACTATCAACTTAAAACTATTCACATGTGGTGGATCTATGCATTACTCTCTGCATTCTTTGCTGCGCTAACGGCCATCTTTGCAAAACTGGGTATTAAAGGAGTGAACACGGACCTCGCTACTGCTATTAGAACAGTAGTGATTCTCGTGATTGCCTGGGCCATTGCATTTTTCCGCGGAGGTACGGCAACCATCAACACACTATCGCGACAGAACCTTCTGTTTCTTTGTCTTTCCGGAATAGCCACTGGTCTTTCGTGGATTTTTTATTTCAAAGCCTTACAGATTGGCAAAGTGTCGCAAGTGGCGCCGGTAGACAAGTTGAGTGTGGCACTGGCAATTTTACTCTCCGTGATTTTCCTGGGAGAGGCACTCACCTGGAAGAATGCTATTGGCGCCATCATGATCATCGGTGGAACCCTTGTGTTAATATTGTAGTCATGAAAATCCTGATTGTAGAAGACGAACGGGAATTGTCTCAAAGCATTTGCACCTACCTGGCCAATGAGCAATTCATCTGCGAACAGGCGCATGATTTTCCGTCTGCACTGGAAAAAATTTCTCTTTATGATTATGCCTGCATTGTGCTCGACATCACCCTTCCGCGGGGAAGTGGCCTCAACCTACTCAAAGAATTAAAAAATGAAGGGAAGCTGGATGGAGTGATCATCATCTCCGCAAAAAATTCTATTGATGACAAAGTATCCGGACTTAAGGCAGGTGCAGACGACTATCTCACCAAACCTTTTCATCTCTCAGAGCTGGCGGCTAGAGTCGCAGCCATTATCCGCAGAAAATCTTTCGACGGAAAAAACATTGTAATCCATGATGCGCTGGAACTTGATCTGAACAAAAAAGAATTGAAAGTGAATGAGCAACACGTAGACCTTACACGCAAAGAATATGAATTGCTATTGTATTTCATCAGCAACAAAAACCGGGTGGTTGCAAAGAATGCCATTGCCATTCATCTTTGGGGCGACAGCATGGACATGGCAGGGAATTATGATTTCATTTATACCCATATCAAGAACCTGAGAAAAAAACTGATCCAGGCAGGCGCTGGCGATTACATCAAATCGGTATATGGAATGGGCTATAAATTCTCCTCAGGATCATGAAACTCTTTACACGATACAGCCGCATCACGCTGGTTTCTACCATTATCATTTTTCTTATCTCCAGTGAGGCTTATTATTTTACCCTGCGTTATGTGCTCGTGCATCAGATAGATGAAGATTTGAGAATTGAAGAAAGAGAGATCAACAGTTTTGTAAAAGAACACAATCATATTCCTGAAAGCATTTCTGTAAAAGACCAGCTTATCCAGTATTCTCCCGAAGCTGCACCCTCCGGCCGCAGGCATTTCAGCACGATATGGATTCAGGAACATGAAAAAGAAAAGGAAGAATTCCGCCAACTGAGTTTTGACCTGAATACGGGAGCCGGTTGGTTTCTTGTATCTGTTTCCAAATCGATGGAAGGCACGGATAATCTAATCAGGTCCATCCTGCTCATCACCATCAGTACCATACTGGCCATTCTTGTTGTATCTATTCTCATCAACCGTTTTGCACTCAAGCGCATTTGGAAACCCTTCTACCAATCTCTTGATGCTGTACGGAAATTCAAGGTCAACAAGAAAGAAGAACTTCATCTGCAAGCGAGCAACATCGACGAATTTGGGTTCATGAACCAAACCTTGAAGCGGATTACCGCGCAGGCACAACTGGATTACCTGTCACTAAAAACCTTCAGCGAAAATGCTTCACACGAGATCCAGACTCCCATTGCCATCGTTCGCTCCAAACTCGACCTCCTGATCCAGGATGAACATCTGCGCGAAGAGCAAAGCCAGGCCTTGCAAGGCGCTTACAATGCCATAGACAGGCTAACGCGGCTGAATCAATCGCTTTTGTTACTTGCAAAAATTGAGAACCACCAGTTTGAAGATGTATCAGTGATTGATCTGAATAAAAATCTCGAGGAAAAATTATCGCAGTTCCAGGAACTCTGGCAGTCGCAACAGATCCAGGTTCAAAAAAATTTATCTCCCTGTAGTGTTCGAATGAACAGTGAACTATCCGACATCCTGTTGAATAATCTTTTGAGCAATGCCACGCGCCATAACTATTCCGGAGGATGGATCCGGATAGAATTGAGCAGTCAGCAACTCTCCGTTTGCAACAGTAGTCATCATTCCGCGCTGGATAAAGACCGGCTGTTTCAAAGATTTTACAAAGCAGAACAGGGTAATGAGCACAACGGGCTTGGACTTTCCATCACCAGGCAGATCTGCGATGTGTCAGGATTTTCGATTGACTATTCCTTTGAAGAAGGAGCACATTGTTTCTACATCCGGTGGTGAATTCTGAAGAAAGTCTGAAGAAATTATTTAACCATCGTTCACAATGAAAAGATTAAGTTAGCACAGGATAACCTACTCAAAACATTTGTATGAAAAAAATTCTTCTTCCTGTTCTTTTGTTTTTTTGTGTCGCAGCATTTGCACAGAACCACGATTATAAGATCGTAAAGACCTATACCATTGCCAGTCCGGGCGGATGGGATTATCTGGCGGTACACGATGGAAAAATATATGTTTCGCATGGCACGCAGATCAATATTCTCAACGAAGCCACGGGCGATTCGGTGGGCATCATTCCCAATACCAATGGGGTTCATGGAATTGCTTTTGATGATGAATTGAACCGGGGTTATACTTCCAATGGAAGATCAAACAATGTTTCTGTTTTTGATTTAAAGACCAACGCAGTATTGACACAGATTGCTACAGGTGAAAACCCGGATGCCATCATGTTCGAACCAAACACCCGCACCATCATCACCTGCAATGGAAGAAGCAAGAACCTTTCTGTAATCGATCCCAAAACAAATACAGTTGTTTCAACCATTGATGTCGGCGGAAAACCCGAGACTGCAGTATCAGACGGGAAAGGAATAGTCTATGTGAACCTCGAAGACAAAAATGAAATCGGAGAGGTGAATTTGTCGCAACACCAACTCACCAATCACTGGCCACTCGGAGCAGAAGGACCAACAGGACTTGCTTATGATGGGGCAACAAAAAGATTATTTGCTGGTTGCGATAAATTTTTGGTGGTGCTGAATGCAACAAATGGTAAAGTCGTAGACCGGCTTCCCATCGGTGATGGTTGCGATGGAGTAGCTTTTGATTCAAAAGCCAAACGCATCATCACATCAAATGGTTCAGGCACGATTACGGTCATCAGTGAAAATGGTCCGGACAAGTACACAGTACTTGGCAACTATCCCACCAAGCCTGGCGCACGCACCATTGCACTAAATGAAAAAACAGGAACCATTTTTCTTCCTACTGCCGACTTTGAAGCGGCTACTACACCCAACACAAGGAGAAAAATGATCCCCGGAACTTTCCAGGTCATCGTGGTGCAATAAGGACATTAATTTTGCTTCTTCAATAATTGAACCTGTCGGGATTCTATTGGCATAGAATTTTTGACAGGTTTTTTTATGAAGGAAGATAACTCCACCATAGAGACTGATGTTCTTTTAATTGGCGCAGGCGTCATGAGTGCCACGCTTGGCATGCTCATCAAACAATTGGAACCTCAATGGCGAATCGAAATTTTTGAAAGGCTGGACGAGGCAGCAGCCGAAAGCTCCGATGCCTGGAACAATGCAGGCACAGGTCACTCGGCTTTCTGCGAACTCAATTACACACCCGAACGCAAGGATGGAACCATCGATATTTCAAAGGCAGAAAAAATTGCAGAGTCTTTCGAAGTCTCCAAACAATTCTGGGCCCACCTGGTAGAAAGAAATATCATTCAGCCTCCTGATTCTTTTATCAGGTCCATTCCGCATATGAGTTTTGTGTGGGGAGAAAAAAATGTTCATTACCTGCGCAAGCGTTATGAAGCACTACAAAAATGCCAGCTATTTGAAGGAATGAAATTTTCAGAAGAGCCTTCACAAATCAGGGAATGGATACCTCTGGTGATGAAAGGCAGGAGTCAGGAAGAACCGGTTGCCGCAACCAAAATGGACCTGGGTACCGATGTAAACTTTGGATCACTCACGCGATGTCTCTTTGATTGCCTCAGGAAAATGGAGGGCGTTCAGCTACATTTTGATCATGAAGTAAAAAAATTAAAGCGCGATAAGGATGGCTGGAAAATAGTGGTGAAAGATGAAGACCATAAAATTAAAAAGACGGCCAGGGCGCGTTTTGTTTTTATTGGAGCAGGTGGAGGAGCATTGCCACTTTTGCTGAAATCAGGTATTCCGGAAGGAAAAGGATTCGGGGGCTTTCCGGTAGGAGGACAATGGTTGCGGTGCACCAATGAAAAATTGATCGCACAACACAATGCAAAAGTTTATGGAACGGCAGCTATCGGCGCACCACCCATGTCTGTTCCTCATCTGGATACCCGGTGGATCAAAGGAAAAAAAGAATTATTGTTTGGTCCTTTCGCCGGATTCACAACCCGCTTTTTAAAACATGGTTCATTGCTCGATCTTTTTAAATCCATAAAGTTCAGTAATCTGCGTCCCATGCTGGCAGCCGGCATGCACAATATTCCGCTCACAAAATATCTGATCGACCAGGTACGACTTTCACCTGAAGGAAGAATTGAAGCTTTGAAGCAATATTATCCCGAAGCCAAAATGGAAGACTGGGAACTGGCCATCGCCGGTTACCGGGTTCAGGTAATAAAGAAGGATGAAAAAGAAGGAGGCGTGCTGGAATTTGGAACGGAAGCAGTGAGCTCCGCCGACGGAAGCATCGCTGCATTGCTCGGCGCTTCACCCGGCGCATCCACAGCAGTTGCCATTATGCTTGGACTATTGAAGCAGTGTTTCCCGGAAAAATTTTCTTCAGCCGAATGGCAGAAAAGGATCAGGGAAATGATTCCATCTTTCGGAGCATCGATGGGAAGCGATCCTGAATTGTGCAGGCGCATCAGAACATGGACGAGTGGAGTGTTGGGTCTTCAGCTGCCGATGGCAAAGGAGAGAGCGGAAAGCGGTGAGATAAGAAGTTTGAGCTGAGAGCTTTGAGCTGCGAGATTGAAACAAAATTTCTTTAATGAACAATGATGCTCTTGTCATATAACCAGAACCCAGAAACTATTCTGTGATCATCGAATGCCTGCTCGTGTCTTTCATCCATGTGTACACGAGCAATGAAATGAAAATGCAGGTGGTAACGTACCAGTAAAACCAGGTCTCATGACCTGCGCGTTTGCACCAAAGGGCAATGTATTCTGCAGTGCCACCAAAGATGGCTGTTGTGACGGCGTAAGGAAGTCCAACGCCAAGCGCCCTTATTTCAGGTGGAAACAATTCGGCTTTCACCACGGCATTAATGGAAGTGTAGCCGCTGACGATCACGAGTCCGGCCATGATCAATAAAAATGCGGTTGTTTCTGTTGTGGCGCCACTGATAGCTGTAAGAAGGGGCACAGTTGCCAGCGTACCGAGAGTTCCAAAACCAAGAAGCAAAGGTTTGCGTCCTACGCGATCGGAAAGAAATCCCATGACGGGTTGAAGGAGTGCGAAAATAAAGAGGCTGATGAAGGATATCTTCGTAGACTGCCCAATACTCAGGTGAACCGTGTTGACCAGGAATTTTTGCATGTAGATGGAATAAGTATAGAATGCAATCGTTCCTCCTAGTGTCAGTCCGACCACTGTGAGTATGGCGCGTGGATGTTGAAGCAATACGGAAATTTTTCCTTTTTCTTTCCGATCCTGAATTTTTTCAAATGAACTGGTTTCATCGAGCCTGCTGCGGATATAAAAAGCCACTACGGAAAGCAGGGCGCCTATTACAAAAGGAATACGCCATCCCCATTGCCTGATTTGATCTTCTGTAAGAAGGATTTTCTGTAAAATCAATTGAATGCCCAGCGCTACCAGCTGTCCTCCGATCAGGGTTACATACTGAAAGCTGGAATAAAAACCTCTTCTTTCCTTTCCAGCCATCTCGCTCAAGTAGGTTGCTGAAGTTCCATATTCCCCTCCCACACTCAGTCCCTGGATCATTCTTGCAGTGAATAATAAAACCGGCGCCAGAAGACCAATGGTTTGATAAGAAGGAATGCAGGCAATGAGCAAAGAACCCAATGACATGAGCAAAACGGAAATGGCCATGGATCTTTTTCTCCCGATCCTGTCTGCCAGACTTCCAAAAAGCCAGCCGCCAACAGGACGCATAAAAAATCCAACAGCAAAAATACCTGCACTGTCCAGAAGCTGCGCGGTGCGATCGGCCTTAGGAAAAAATACCGGAGCAAAATAAACAGCAAAGGCAGAATAGGCATACCAGTCATACCATTCTACAAGATTTCCGATTGAGCCCCCGATGATGGACCGAAGCTTGTTCTGTTTTTTATTTTGCATTTCGTGAGGCTACAAAATAATCTGAAATATTTTTATATTATCTACTTAGTTTGTGTCGGAAGCAGTCTGCCTGAGAGGAAAGCTGTTGGCTGCTAGCTTAGAGCTTCTGGTTCAAGGCTCATAACTCATAGCTGTTCTCACTTGCCTGGTGGAGACGGGATCGAAATTGATTGCTCAAGAAATCAATGTAGAGCCAAAAATTCAAATGTTTCCAACATGGATACTTAGAATAATTGGACTATTCAATCCGCCGATTAAAGAGTTACTAGAAAAGCTTTATCAAAGCGAAGTGGATTATATTTTAGACAGCAGCAATTTTGAGAAAAGATTTGGGATACAGGCAACTACTCCGACTAATAGGATAAAAGCATGATGTACTATCTAAAAAAGAATGTTCGATATAGCGAACGATTTAGACAGGCAAAAGAGTGCAGTTTTAACCAGTTGCTTTTTTACATCTTGATAGCATACTTGACTAACCAATGGGTTATGTCCAATTATTTTGATAAACAAAAACTTATTTAGCTGAACACAGCGAGCCTAAATTTGAATAGGCGCGACCTCTTTGTATTTTATAATTCCCAGGGAAATGTTTTGGGTTACTTCCAATGTTCGTTTAAGGCTTTCCAGTACAGAAAATAAATTTAAAATATCATTATACTGATTTGAATGAAACTTTAAGTAATCAGCCAGGGAATTATTACAATCTGAAACCATTTCCTGGCAAACAGCAATGCGATTAAGGGCAACCTGTGCAAGCGCTTTGTCATTTTCATTAAAAGCCTGCATTACGAGTTCTATTATCTTATTGACTCTTTTAAATGTTTCCTCAATGTTGGCTTGCGTAAACATCTCTTGTGAATGGACTGAAATATTGAGAATATCATTGGCAATTTTTTTTGCCAAATCACCTATTATCTCGAGATGTCCTGTTGTCTTCAGGGCAAACATTGCAAAAGGGATATTTACCTTTTCCGAGCCACTCAATGAAAAATAATGTTCAAAATCGCTCTCAATAAATTGCTCACAACTGTTAACTCTTTCTTCGATCAAAATAATTTCACGTGCCAAGTCTTTGTCAAGCGTAAGTAAGGCTGTTAATGATTTTTGATGTTGCGACAAAACTAACGCCCACATTTCTTTTAATTCACGAGTTAAAGACTTCAGGTATAGCATATAATAAGTTGTATCAGATATTCTGAGCAAAGACTCTGCCGCAAATTAGAGGATTGGATTATTCAAACTATAACCGAATGTTATCGAATTATTATCTAATTGTTAAGCAGCCCGAATGAATTGGTTCTAAGTTTTAATCGCTATTCTTATCCCGTTTGGGTAAGTGCTTCAGGACCTTGGCCTCTATGTAGAATATAATTTCCTCTGCGATGTTTTCTGCCTGATCCCCTATGCGCTCAAGCCTCCTGATCATGGAGAGGACGGTCAGGGACTGCTCCATATCCTCCGGATGTTGGGAAACATAACTCCCGATCAGATCATTTGCTTTCCTGTTAATCTGATCCAATAGCTCGTCCCGCTTGAAAATACCACGGGCAATAGCGCTATCTTCTTTTTCAAAAGCGCTTAAAATTTCGGCAACCATCTGGAGGCATTCGCCATACATTTCAATAACCATGGTAACATCTAAAAGCGATTTTCTGAAGGGTTCTTTTGTATCCAGGATCATTTTCGCAATGCCTTCTGCGATGTCTCCTATGCGTTCGAGGTTGGTATTGATTTTCAAAACAGCCAGCAAAAAACGCAAGTCTACAGCAACTGGAGAATACAATGCGAATATATCCTCACAATCCCTGTCAATTTTTAGCTCTGCACCATTTACTCGTTTTTCAATCAGTACAATTTCACGGGCAAGGTCCTTATCGAAATTCAAGATTGCAGAAAGTCCTTTTTGAAGCTGTGATTCCACAAGCTTCCACATTTCAATCGTCTCTTCCTTTATAGTGCCTAATTCAACATCTAGTTTTGTCATGTTCGATCGTTTATTACTGGTAATGAAATTAACTGAATCTTCCCGTTATGTAGTTTTGTGTCCTTGGATCTTTAGGTTCAGTGAACATCATCCTGGTTTTCTCATACTCGACCAACTCGCCCAAATAGAAAAATGCAGTTTTATCGCTAACCCTTGCTGCCTGTTGCATATTGTGGGTAACGATAACAATAGTGAAATTCTTTTTCAGTTCAGATAAAAGTTCTTCAATGCTTGCCGTTGAGATGGGATCCAATGCGGATGTGGGTTCATCCAATAATAATACTTCTGGCTCCATGGCAATTGCTCTTGCTATGCACAGACGTTGCTGTTGCCCGCCTGAAAGAAAAGAACCTTTTTTATGCAGCGCATCTTTTACTTCATTCCATAATGCGGCTTTGGAAAGAGAACTTTCAACGATGTGATCCTTGTCTTTTTTTGAAAGTTTTATTCCATTTAATTTGTATCCAGCAATAACGTTATCATAAATACTCAGGTTAGGAAATGGATTCGGACGTTGAAATACCATTCCAATTTTCAACCGAACCAAAATTGGATTGAGCTCATATACATCCCCATTATGTAGAAACATTTTTCCTTTGGTTGTTGCGCCGGGAATTAATTCGTGCATGCGGTTGATGCCACGCAAAAAAGTGGTTTTACCGCAGCCAGATGGACCCATTACCGAAACCACCTGGTTTTTCGGAATCTGCATGTTCACATTCTTCACCACGTGATTGGTTCCGAAATAAGCATTAAAATTTTCACTTCTTATAATTGTACTTTCCATTTTCTTGTCACCAGCTTTGTCGAAATATTCAATAAGAGGACCCAGATCAATAATATGGTAGATGCTCCCCAGGCTAAATCATGCCATTCATCGTAAGGGCTGGTGGCGTAATTAAAAATGAGCAAAGGAAGACTTTGCATGGGCTTTAGAACATTGGTACTTAAATAAGGGTTACCAAATGCTGTAAAAAGCAGTGGGGCTGTTTCGCCGGCAACTCTTGCAATGGCCAGCATGATGCCTGATAATATTCCGCTGAATCCGCAGGGAATAATAATGCGCATGATCACTTTTTGATAGGGAAGACCCAGAGCCAGTCCTGCTTCTTGTAAGGAAGAAGGAATCAATTTTAAATTTTCTTCCGTTGAACGAATAATAATCGGAAGCATCATGATAGCAAGGGCAACACTTCCCGATAATGCCGAAAAACCTCCGTTTGGCTTCACTATCCAGAAATAAATAACGATACCAATCACTATGGAGGGAGTTCCTTGTAATATATCCACTGCAAGACGACTCCAGTAAGAAATTTTGCTGTTACTGTTCTCACTCAAATAAATTCCACAAAGAACTCCAAGCGGAACAGCGATGATTGTCGCAATGAGAACAATTAATATACTACCCACCAAAGCATTCCCGATTCCACCTCCCAATTCGCCAACAGGTTGAGGAATATTGGTAAGAAAATTCCAGTTGATTTGTGTGATGCCTGTTTTCACTACGTAATAAATGATGGCAAACAAAGGAACCGTGATCAGGAATGCGAAAAGCATGATAATGCCCTGAAATATCCTGCTTTTCCATAACCTGAATTCTAAACTTCTGAACATATTATCTGTTTGTAAATCGTTTAATAACAGCTTTGCCAATAACGTTGATCACTACTGTAACTAAAAACAAAAGCAGTCCCAATTCAATTAATGCCGAGAGGTAAACTGCACGATCGGCTTCCGTAAATTCATTGGCGATTACACTGGCCATTGTATTAGAGGGTGAGAAAATATTTGAAGGCAGCATGTTTGTATTCCCGATGACCATTGTTACCGCCATGGTTTCGCCCAAAGCTCTTCCTAAGGATAAAAGCAGTCCTGCAAACAATCCTGACTTTGTATACGGAAGTATCACATTTTTAATCACTTCATATCGTGTGGCTCCCAACGAATAGGCACCTTCTTTTAAAGCAGACGGCGTTAGCCGGATCAGTTCTCTTCCAAGAGATGCCGCATAGGGAATGATCATGATGGCGAGCACCAACGATGCTGTAAATATTCCAACACCGTAAGGAGCAACGCCAACTTTCGTTTCCAAACTTCTCACCAGTGGAACCAATACAACCAATGCCCAGAACCCATAA
>JBJMLU010000047.1:0-9272 GCA_045805145.1 Flavisolibacter sp.
CCTTAGGCGAGCGTGCAACTCACTCTCTCGAATTATAAAGTATAGTCGAAACCCGTAAACGTCATTGCGAGCGGAGCGAAGCAATCCCTCAAACGCAAAGACTGCAACGTCCCTTGCAGTTATAATCAACAATGTCTTAGCCGAAGGCTACAACTAAGAAAAAGCTAGCAGCTAACAGCTCACAGCCAGCAGCTCTCTCTATGGAAACCCAATACGTTTTAGCAGTTCCTGAAATCGCGGACTGGAACGAAGATTGTCAGGAACCCAGCTTTCATATTTGAGAGAGAGCAGCATGGGATCGCGGTCGTCAATTGCTTTTTCAAACTGGGAAAAAGATTCTTCCAGCTCATCGAGGTATGCGGCGCAAAGTGCGAGCACAGTATGAGAGATGTATTCTTTTCTGGATCTTTTTTTCATCTCCTGATAGAGGTCGGAAGCCTTTTGGAATTTCCACACAATACAATAAGCAATTACCAGCGCATTTTGTGCAAGGTGATAGCCACCAGTTGCCTTGACCAGTTCCTCAAATACCCGGATCGCATCATCGTATTTATGAAGTGACAGCTGACTCCATCCAAGAAATAGTTGTGCAACAAAGGATTCAGGATCTATTTCCACTCCGGTGGTACATGCGTCAAGTGCTTCCTGGTATTTGCCGGCTGTATGCATGATGGAACCGAACATTCCAAAGCATACCGCACTTAGTGGTTCCAGTTCAAGGGCAATCCGTCCATGCGTTTCTGCTCTGAAAAAATCACCCTTGGCCCAGGCAAGATAGAGTGAACCATACCAGTAGTGGGCCGTTGTGTATTTGGGATTGCGTTCCAGACAAGCGAGAAAATTTTTCTCCGCTTCCTTCCAGTCCCATTCAAAACAAGTATAGTAACATCCCAGTGTGCAATAGGGCTCGCACAAATTTGGATTGAGCCGAATAGCAGTTTCTGCAGAAGCCCTGGATTTGTGCGCAACTTGTTTTGCCGGAAGAAGTCCATAAAATGCTGCCATCAGGTTGGCGTCTGCATAACCCGTATGTGCAAGTGCAAAATTGGGATCAAGTTCTGCTGCCAGCTGAAAACAATGAATACCCATTAAAATGGACGTTCCTCTTTTGCTGACATGATACCTTCCTTTGAGAAAGAGCTCATAGGCTTCCCGGTTCTTTGTATGTTTCCTGGATTTGCCACGGTCATTCTCCAGGAAAGTAAGCTTTAGTTTTTCGGTAACACCCATGGCAATTTCATCCTGTATCGCGAAGATATCATCGACTTTGCGGTCGTATTTTTCCGACCAGAGATGAAAACCATCTTCCACATTCACAAGCTGCACGGTCACACGAAGATGGTCACCCTGCTTGCGCACGCTGCCTTCGAGCACCGTACTTACGCCCAATTTTTCGCCGATGTCACGAAGGTCGCCCTCGCGCGTGTTGAATTGTGCCGAAGAAGTGCTGGCAGCTACCCGAAGGTCTTTGAGGTTGGAAAGTGAATTGAGAATTTCCTCCGTTACGCCCGCACTGAAATATTCCTGTTCCGGATCATTACTCAGGTTGGTAAAAGGAAGCACCGCAATACTACGGGGCCTCTTGTGCTCGGGTGCTGCTGCGGGCTGGCCTTTTGTTTTTGGAGGATGCTTTTCGCTGGAAACAATCTTTCCATTCAATGCACCAGGGTGAGGCTTTACCAGTTTTTCGTCATTCAGTGCAAACACTTCTACTTTTCTTTTTACATTCTTGAACTGGAAAGTACCAAGGGAAAAAGTACCCAGACCCGGATGATTGTTTATTTCATCATTTACTTTATCGGAAAGAAGCACGCAGCCGGCTATGCCCAATGACTCGATTCTTGCAGCGAGGTTTACGCCGTCTCCAAAGATCTGGTCCTCATCAAAAATGATGTCTCCAATATGAAGTCCCATCCGCACCGGAACACGGGGCTCGGCGAGGAATGTCTGTTGCATCGTCAGTGCACAGGTAACGGCTTCCACGGCACTTTGAAAAATACTGAGGCTGCCATCGCCATAGTACTGTATGATACGACCATTGAACTTTACATGTTCTTGCTGCAAAATCTCGCGGTGACGGTTCTTCAACAAAATGGCACGATCCTCACTCTCCTCCATGATTGCTGTATATCCTTCGATATCAGTGAACATGATGGCGGCTAGCTGTCGATGTTGGCCCATAACAGTGTATTCATGTATCTAAATTTAAAGTTTTCCGGGCAGAAAGTATTTTTAATACGGTTTCTGATGGATTTGACAGGAAGAAGAGAGCATAAACCACAGCGTTTTCCTTTCTCTGCGATTATCTCTAAATTTTCACTGTCAGTTTCTCGATTTTTAATCCATGAATGTCTTCCAATTTTTCAGTACAGGTATCCAGGGTTGCTTTAGGGATGCCGATGCGCATGCGGCAGAAGAGCTGCATTTCATTTTGAAGGACCAGGCAACCAAATCGTTTAACAACCATCATAACTTCATTCATCATTGTATAATCAAATTCCAGTTCGTAAGGAATCAGCACTGGCTTTTCTATGACAGGTGTGAGTTGAAGGCATAAAGATGTTGCTGTTTTGTACGCCTGAATCAGTCCGGGAACACCCAACAGGGTGTCTCCAAAATATCGCACAACAACAACGGCTGTATCGGTAAGTTGCCGGCTATCGATTTGTCCCAATATAGGTTTGCCTGCAGTTCCTGAAGGTTCGCCGTCGTCGCTCGAACGAAATTGATTGCCATCTGTACCCATTCGCCAGGCAAAACAGTGATGTGATGCTTTGGGATGTTCGTCTTTTATTTCTTTGAGTCGCTTTTTAAAATCCTCTGCGCTTGCTATCGGGAATGCAAATGCGATAAACCGGCTACCCCTGTCCTTGTATTCTGCCGAAGCAGGTCTTTCAATGGTATGATAAAAATTCATTCCTTGTTTTCTTGTTACGGGATCTTATTGTTTTTATAATAACAGATCAGGTCAGAGAAAATTTTTTCCTGTTTTTCTTCTATGGCATCTGAAAGCAAAGGAGCCGGAAGTCCCGAACCAACAGACAATGATTCATTGGTGATCACCCGCGCTTCGTCCCAAAGCTTTTCATCAATAAAGGATTGCAGTAAACGGTTGCCACCTTCCACCAATACCGACTGGATATTCATTTGATATAAGGCCTGAAGCAGTTGGTGCACTACTTCGGTATCCTCAGTGATTTGGTAATAGTTCACCGAATCGTCCTTTAGCACGCTGTAATTCATTTTCCCTGGAGGAAGATCGTTTCGGAGCAAATTAAAGACGAGTGTGGGAGGACCTCCTCCAAATATTTTTAGTGAAGATGGCAGCTTCAACTCGCGATCGAGGATCAGGCGAACAGGATTTTGACCAGGCCAGTTTCGCGTGGTAAGTTCGGGATCGTCATATAGTACCGTATTGGTGCCAACAAGGATGGACATTTCTTCACTTCTCCAGCGATGCACGATGCGATTGGTGTATTCATTGGAAATGTTAATCCGTCTGTAATCTGCTCGTGCTATTTTTCCATCCAGTGTTTGCGCCCATTTTAAAATTATGTAGGGCCTGTGCTGCGTATGAAAAACAATGAAACGTTTATTCAATTCTATACATTCTTTCTCCAGTATTCCCACGATAACTTCCACACCTGCTTTCTGTAGTTTTTCAATACCCTTACCGTCTACCCGAACAAAAGGATCCCTGCATCCTACAACTACCTTGCGAATTTTTTTTTCAATTATAAGGTCGGCGCAAGGCGGAGTTTTTCCATGATGCGCACAAGGTTCCAATGAAACATAAAGGGTAGACTGATGAATCAGCGATTTATCTTCCTTATTTACAGAGGCAATACAGTTGACTTCTGCATGTGGTTTTCCAAACTGTTTGTGATACCCCTCTCCAATAATCTTTCCGTCATGCACCAGTACGGAGCCTACCATTGGATTAGGCGCTACTTGTCCCGCGCCGCGCCTTGCCAGCTCAATGCACCGATTCATATACAATTCATCCTGGGTCATGATCTGCTAAACGCCAAAAATAAAGAAAGCTTAAGTTTGCGCGCATGAAACTCTTCGAAGCGGAGCAGAAGATCAAAGAGCAATTGAAAAATATTTATGAAGCACAGGAGGCTGAGAACATTGCCGATCTTGCCAGTGAATATATCACCTCGCTGTGCAAAAATGAAAGAAGGGCCAACAAAGAAATCCTTCTTACTCCCGAGCAGCTGTCCATCATGAATAAAACCCTCCAGCAACTCTTATCGCACGAACCCATTCAATACGTGATGAACAAGTGCTGGTTTTTTGGAATGGAGTTATTTATAGACCATAGTGTTTTAATTCCAAGACCAGAAACAGAAGAACTGGTATCCTGGGTCATTGATGATGTAAAGAAAAAGGGATATAATGTATTCAATGCAGGATCAATGAAGGCAGACGTTACAAGCCAGTTGAAAATCATCGACGTGGGAACAGGAAGCGGATGCATTGCACTGGCACTCAAAAAGAACATGCCGCGCGCGGAAGTATGGGGATGCGACATTAGTGAGGAAGCGCTCAATATTGCGAGAAGAAATGGGTCTTCACTTAATATCCGTGTAGATTTCCAGGGTGTCAATTTCCTGGATCATGCACAACAAAAACATTTGCCATCAGTTGATATTGTCGTCAGCAATCCGCCCTACGTTCCTCTGCGCGACAAGGATCAAATGGCTGCCAACGTCCTGAACTTCGAACCGCATACAGCCTTGTTTGTTTCAGACGAAGACCCGCCGCAATTTTATCGTGCCCTGGCAAATTTTGGCAAACACCGGCTCCACAAAGAAGGAACCATGTACATGGAAATTCATGAAGGCCTTGGCCATGAAGTAGTAGAATTATTCCAAACGGAAGGCTACAACGGCGTAGAATTGAGGAAGGACATGCAAGGGAAGGATAGAATGGTGAAGGCTGAGAGAGGAGTTGGTAGTTGATAGTTGGTGGTTGGTAGTAGAGAGAGATGTGGGATGAGAGATGTGAGATGTGAAGAGAAAGACTGACTCTAAAGAACTACAAATCACAAATTGTTAAGACACTACTTTACCAATGCAGCCACCTTTGCTCCGTTATGTTTGGCAACGCGCATGATGCGGAACACTTCTCCGTAATAGGCAATCGTGTCGGCGTTCACAACTACAGAAGGTGTATCTACGGATTTCTTTGCTGCCGTGATCTGTTCCTGAAGCAACGAATCGATGTTGGACTCTGGTACATGCGTGGTACCCAGGTAGAACTGATGATTCTTATCGATGGAAACGATGATATTTTGTTTTGCCTTGGTGTCCTTGGTGCCCCTGGGATTGTTGACCCGGATCAGGTTAGGATTCGCCAGGGTAGCTGCGATCAGAAAGAACAACAAAAGAATGAACAGAATGTCATTCAGCGGTCCTGTATGTACTTCCGTATGTGCTCTTAGTTTTCTTCTGATGTTCATGTTGTTTATTTCAAAGTCGTCAGTCCCCAGAGGTCGGACGATAGAAGTCTTCAGTTTTTTAACTCCTGGATATTATTTACAAGACGCTTGTCCCCTTCCCTTTCCCCTACTTCTCTATCAACCACCAGCTTCACACATTGACGATTTCATAGAAACCTGTTCTCTCCCAATTCCCAATTCCACTTAATACCCCAACTCACCTCGTCGGTTCTTGCAAAATGTCAATAAACTCGGAGCTGGATGATTCCATTTTATTCGCTGTCTTATCCACCTGGGTACTCAAAAAATTGTGTGCGATATAAGCCAGCAATCCGATGATCAGACCTGAGGCCGATGTGACCATTTTTGTGTAAATACCGTTGGCCATCGTCTGGATGGTAAAATCTCCTGTAGTAGCCAGGTCATAAAACAATTTGAACATACCGATGATGGTTCCCAAAAAACCAAACATGGGTGCGATACCTGCAATGAGTGAAAGCACCGAAAGATTTCGCTCCATGTTATAGAGTTCGAGCTTGCCCACATTCTCCATGCTTTTTTCAATACTGTCGATGGGTTTCCCGATGCGTTGTATGCCTTTATCAATAATCCTTGCTACCGGGTTATTGGTGTTTTTGGCAAAGCTCCTGGCTGCGGTAACATTACCGCTGACAATATGATCCCGGATGATGTTCATGAAATTGTCGTCGATCCTCGAGGCTTTGCGGATGGCAATCAGCCTCTCGAAAAAAACAAAAACGGTTGTCACAAACAAAATGGCAAGAGGGACCATGATCCATCCGCCCAGTGTGAGCAGGTCGATCAGGCTGATCTGGTTGTCCTTGCCAGTAGCTGCGGCAACATTGTGTAGGGAATCAATTTGCAAGAGGTTGATCATACGGTTTGTCTTTACCCGGTAAATGTAATGAATGTGCTCAATAACGACCGGAGCCGAAAGATATTTTAAGAATGCGCACAGACGAAACAGTGAGATGGAGTTTTAACTTAAAATAAAGAGAAGATGAAGTTTCTGCTTTATGGTTTATAGTTCTTTAAAGGCGGTCCAACTCCTCAAGCTCGAAGCTCACAGCTCATAGCTTCTCCAAGAGATCTCAAACCAAGATGCAATCATTCCTATTTTGCCATTAAACAAAATCATTTCTTCCGAAGAATCGATCGTAATTGCAATACAAGTTTTTAATTCTCACAACGAAGAGCACGACAGGCTCTAAAGAACCACAAACCATCAACAAGAAATCAGAAAGTCTAATTATCGTCCATTCTCCGACGTACCTGCATGTTTCACCATGAGGGCCTGGATCTGTCGCATGGTCTTTTCCATTCCGTCTGAACTGCCATCGAGGAAGATGACATTTCCTTTTCCGTATTCTGCAAAATTCTTGATGGCTTCTGTCCACATACTGAATAGAATGACATTGGTATCGAGGTTGGCCTGCTTCATTTGTTCGGCTGCTTCGGTCATACCACGCGCAACTTCCTGGCGGAAGAGAGCAACACCTTGTCCCCGAAGCCGGGCTGCTTCTCTTTCTGCTTCTGCAGCGATCTTGATGGCATTACCTTCTGCTTCTGCACCCTTGGTCTTGGTAATGAGCAGTGCCTGTCCTTCATTTTCGGCTGCAGCTTTGAGGTTGTTCGATGCCACAACCTTGCTCATTGAATCCATGATCACTTTGTCGAAGGTGATGTCATTGATCTGAAGATCGAGGAGGTGATAACCCCATTCTTCAAGAATGTGATCGATTTCCACTTTTACATAATCCACGATCTCTTTCCGCAGTCCCAATACTTCCGCCTGTTTTTTTGTAGCAACAAAGGAGCGGATATTGCCTTCGATGGTGCGGACCAGGGCCTGCATCAGGTCGCGTTCACTGATAAACTTAAAAGCTACTTTTTTGATCGTTTCTTCATCCGCATTCTGTACCGAGTAGAGGAGCATATTTTTGAAATAGACATTGGCCTGGTCCTGGGTAACGGCCTGGAATTCCATCTCCACCGAGCGGTTTTGAATTGATACTTTTTTATACAACTGTTCCAGGAAAGGGATTTTAAAATTGAGCCCCGGCCGAACGATGCGCTGGTATTTTCCAAACATGGTGATGACCCCTATATAAGCCTGATTGATCGTGAACATGCCACTAAATAAAACCAATAGCAATACGATGAGCCACCAGTAACTGGAAAGAAAATGCATAAGAGGATTGGTGTCTGCTTGCAGAAAAAACATAGTAAGTTGTTTGATTAAAGATAGCTAAAGAAGAGTTGATAGTTCATGGTTGGTAGTTGGTAGTGTTTTCAGAGGTCGTCGGTCCACAGAGGGCAGTTCTCCGAGGGGTAAAGTCAACCGATGATGGTCAAAGGCTATTCAAAGTCCTGGCAGTCGGGTGGATTCCAAAATCGTTATAGCTGTTTCAGGTATCGGAGCTGGTTAGAACAGATTGCAAATTATTCTATTAACCTTTTTACTTCTAACCCCCAACTATCAACTATCAACTGCTCAAAATAGATTTGATAGAAACCTGTTCTCTCCCAAATTCCATAATCACGGATTGCACGGATGAAGATCAGATTTCACGCCTGCCCTTACCGAACGGTACGTTCGGGCGGAGATTGATTAAAAAGGATTCCGGGATTGGTAATTTCATAGAAACCTGTTCTCTCCCAAATTCCAAATTCCCAATTCCCAATTCCCAATTCCCAATTCCTATCAATACCTAATAATTCAACTCTTCTCCTCCCAGATACAGGCGAGATGTACCAGGGTTTCGACCGCTTTGTTCATATCCTGGATGCTGATGAATTCGAGTTTGGAATGAATGGCCTGTTCGCCGGCAAAGAGGTTGGGACAGGGAAGTCCCATGAATGACAGACGGCTGCCGTCGGTTCCTCCGCGAATGCTTTCCATTTTTAGAGTCAATCCGGCACGGCTTATCGCTTCACGCGCGAAGTCCACAACCTGAGGGTTTTTATCCAGTATCTCTTTCATGTTCCGGTATTGTTCTACCACGTTGAATTCAAATTTTGCCGCAGCATAATTTTCCATTACCATCTCCACCAGGCTCAATAAAAATTCCTCTTTCTTTTTTAATCCGGCAGTAACAAAATCGCGGATGATAAAATCAATTGTTGCTTTTTCTGCAATACCATCAATATGCACAGGATGAATAAAACCCTGTTTCCCTTCCGTGGTTTCAGGTGAAAGTTCTGCACGTGGAAGAGAAGCCAAAACATCCGCAGCAATTTTCAGGGCATTGACCATTTTACCTTTTGCATATCCGGGATGGGTGATCACTCCATGAATGACCAACTGAACGCCATCCGCGCTGAAGGTCTCATCTTCGAGTGATCCTGCTTCTCCCCCATCCAGTGTGTATCCGAAATCCGCGCCCAGTTTTTTGAGGTCCACCTTCGCCGTGCCTCTTCCCACTTCTTCATCAGGAGTAAATAAAATTTTTATTGTTCCGTGTTTTATTTCAGGATGCGTGATCAGGAAGCCCGCCGCATCCATAATTTCGGCTACACCAGCCTTGTCATCAGAGCCGAGGAGGGTTTTTCCACTTGCGGTAATGAGGTCATGACCCATTAGTTTTTCCAGATACGGAAAATCGGCCCGGCGAAGAACTTGTGAACGATCATCGGGAAGAACAATGTCCTGACCGGAATATTTTTTGTGAAGCAAGGGACGAACATCGGTGCCGCTGGCATCGGGCGCCGTATCCACGTGCGCGCAAAAGCAAATCACGGGAACTTTCTTTTTAGAAGTCGCAGGAATTGTCGCATATACATAGCCGTAATCATCGGTTGCGGC
>JBJMLU010000048.1:0-74865 GCA_045805145.1 Flavisolibacter sp.
TACTAATGGACTATAAAAGAATCAATACAATACGCGAATTAAAAGAAGCCGGCTACAAACCGAAAAGCATCAAGGAAGAACTGCGCGAGAACCTGATTAAAAAACTCCAGAATAAGGAAGAAACATTCAGCGGCATCATTGGCTATGAAGACACGGTGATTCCCGATGTGGAGCGCGCCCTTCTCAGCAAACACAATATTCTTTTTCTTGGACTGCGCGGACAGGCCAAAACCCGCATGGCGCGTCAGATGACGGAACTGCTCGACGAATATATTCCGATCGTGAGTGGTAGTGAGATCAATGACGATCCACTCCAACCCATTTCGCGTTATGCCAAGGAACTGATTTTTGAAAAAGCTGATGCCACGCCAATTGAATGGGTGCACCGCAGCCAGCGCTATGGAGAAAAACTGGCAACGCCCGACGTGAGTGTGGCAGATCTCATTGGAGATGTAGATCCCATCAAGGCAGCAAATCTTCGACTGAGTTTTGCTGATGAAAGAGTGATCCACTACGGCATTATTCCAAAAAGCAACCGGAGCATTTTTGTGATCAATGAACTGCCCGACCTGCAGGCTAGGATTCAGGTAGCACTTTTTAATATACTTGAAGAAGGTGATGTTCAGATCAGAGGATTCAAACTTCGTCTTCCTCTTGATATTTTATTTGTGTTCACTGCAAACCCCGAAGACTATACCAACCGTGGTTCGATTGTTACACCACTCAAAGACCGTATCGAAAGCCAGATACTCACACACTATCCCAAGTCGCTGGAAAATGCCCTGGCGATCACCGAGCAGGAAGCTGATGTAGCAGAAGAGCAAAAGCAAAAAGTATCCATCAGCGATTTGGTTAAACGATTGATAGAGCAGGTGGCATTTGAAGCAAGAGGAAGTGAATTTGTAGACAAGAAGAGTGGAGTGAGCGCGCGTCTTACGATTTCTGCATTTGAAAATGCAGTGAGTGCTGCAGAAAGAAGATCCATTGTCAATAGTGAAAAACAAACGCAGGTCTGGATCAGTGATTTGATCGGAATCATTCCTTCCATTACCGGAAAGATCGAGCTGGTATATGAGGGCGAGCAGGAAGGGCCTTATCAGGTTGCTATGAACCTGCTGGATAAATCGATCCGTTCACAGTTCATTCAATATTTTCCCAATCCCGATACGCTCAAAAAAAGAGCCGCACGAAAAGGTGAAACACCACAAACTGTAGACAATCCTTATCGTTCGGTGATCAACTGGTTCGACAAGGGCAATCATATCAATTTGTTCTTTGCCACCAATGACCGGGATAAGATGAATCAGTTGTACAAGATTGATGGACTCCATTCGCTGGTGAAAAAATTCTTTCCACATGCCAGTGAAAAAGAATCGGCCCTGCTCATGGAATTTGTATTGCACGGACTCTCCTCTTATTCTTTAATCAGTAAAAAAATTCTCGAGACCTCTGTTGAATTTAAAGACCTCATGGGAAGCATGCTCAATATTCAATCATCAGGAAGCTATGAGGACAACGAGGATGAGGATTTTTCGTAGTGAATGGTGAATTGTGAATGGTGAATAATGAATAAGTGAATAGTGAATGAAGGCAGAGAGAATGACTGCGGGAAGGAAGGTTTCGCAGGGAGAGTTTCACGCAAAGACACAAAGGAATAGAAGACGCAATGGCTCGCAACGCTCACCAGATTTTACACAGCGAGAGCAGAGCTCACCAAGGTTTCGCTGAGAAATTAATTTGTTTCTCACAATTCTAAAAGAATCCTGGAGATTGCTTGCGCCACCGCTATAGCTTTAGCCCCGCACCCTGCGGGGGTCGCTCCGCTCGCAATGACGTCCTAAAAGGCGGCGTGTACAACATGGTTGGGATGGGATTGCTTCACTGCACTCGCAATTACTTGAACCAAACAGCTCACTGCAGTATTAAGGTGACCTTAAGGCTAGGGCGTAAGGCAATATTCTAACTATAATTTAAGTTCATAACATAAAATACACGCAGAGACATTAAGGCAACTTCGAAACCTTTGAACGTCATTGCGAGCGCAGCGAAGCAATCCCATCCCAACCTGTGGTACGCGCCGCCTTCCAGGACGTCATTGCGCGGTGAGGTAAACAACCCATCCCAACCTGTGGTACGCGCCACCCCATAGGACGTCATTGCGAGCGGAGCGAAGCAATCCCCTGCCGCGAGCAATTGCCACCACCGCTTTGCGTCTTTAAATCTTTGCGTCTTTGCGTGAAACCCACTGCGCGCCAAACTTTGCCATCTCACTTTTCCGCGGATTAAAACTCTAAATTATATTGACTTCGCGTTCCAGCAGCACGCCGAATTTTTCCCTTACAGAATGAATGATGTCTTCACTGAGTTGAAAGATTTCTTCGCCGCGCGCAGAGCCGTAGTTCACCAGCACTAGTGCCTGTTTGGAAAAACAGCCGGCATCTCCCTTCCGGTAGCCTTTCCATCCACACTGCTCAATGAGCCAGCCTGCTGCAAGCTTCGTATGTGCATCACCGGCAGGAAAGGCCACAATGCCTGGAAAATGTTCTTTCAGCTTTTTAAATCGTTCATTGCTCACTAATGGGTTTTTGAAAAAACTTCCGGCATTGCCGATTTCTTTTGGATCGGGAAGTTTGGAAGAACGGATGTTGATCACGGCGTCTGAAATGGCTTTGATGCTAAGATTTTTTATGCCCATTCTTTGAAGCTCCTGCTCAATTGCGCCATAGCTGGTATTGAAAGCAGGCTCCTTTTTGAGACGGAAGCAGACATCAGTGATCACAAATTGATTTTTGAATTTTCCTTTGAACACACTATCGCGGTATCCAAATTCACAATCCGGTAATATAAACCGCTCCAGTGTTTTTTCTTTCAGATGAAAAGCGTGAAGATCATAAAACACATCCTTGATCTCAACTCCGTAGGCGCCGATGTTTTGCATGGGTGAAGCGCCAACATTTCCAGGAATGAGTGAAAGGTTTTCCACGCCCGCATAATTATTTTGCACGCAGTACAGAACAAACTGATGCCAGTTCTCCCCTGCGCCAACTCGGATATAGATATGTTCTTCATCCTGCTTTTCAAAAACAATTCCTTTGAGTTCATTCTTCATCACCAGACCGGAATAGTCACTGGTAAAAAGGATGTTGCTACCTCCTCCGAGAATCAGGTATTGGGGTATTGAGGTATTGGGGGATTGGGGAAGAGTGAGGATTTCATGCAGCTCGTTGAGGGAGGAAAAGGAAGTGAACCATCGGGCTTTTGCTTCGATGCCGAATGTATGAAGGGGCTTGAGCGAGATATTTTCCTGGATGGTCATGTTTCTTTGTTTCAAAGGTTTCATCACATGGCATCAACATCAGGTACCACAATCAGTTTTTTAAAACGACGGGTGGAGTGAAGAATGGCAATTTGTTTGGCAATATCCTGTTTACAACGTGCAATGAGCTGACTGTCGCGCGGAAGTTTGAGCAACAGCTCCATCAAAAACATACTGCGCACCCGGTTGATCACCGGTTCTGCAGGTCCTACAATATAATTTCCATAAGCAGTCTGCAAACCTTGAGCAAAACTATGCGCTGCATCAAACACCACTTCTCTTTCACGATCGCGAAAATGAACGAGGATGATCCGGGAGAAAGGTGGATAAAAAAACTGTTTGCGTTTTTCAATTTCCTCATTGTACATACTCAGAAAATCGTGATGGGCCACGTGAAGCAAAATAGGATGCGTTGGATTGGTGGTCTGGATCATCACCCTTCCCTTTCCGTCTTTTCTTCCCGCCCTTCCACTCACCTGCTCCATCAATTGAAACGCTCTTTCATTCACACGGAAGTCGGCAAAATGCAAGAGTCCATCAGCATCGAGAATACCCACGAGGTCCACATTATCAAAATCAAGTCCTTTCACCACCATTTGCGTTCCCACCAGCACGTCTATTTTTTTCTGTTCAAACTGCTGGATCAATACATCATGTGCATTTTTATTCTTGACGGTATCAAAATCCATCCGCCCGATTTTTACTTCATGCAGTTCACCATCCAGCACTTCTTCAATCTTTTCCGTTCCGAAATTTCTTTGCACCAGTTTATCGCTGCCACAGGCCTCGCAGGTATGCGTGGGTGGATATACATTGCCGCAATAATGACATTTCAGTTTGTTGGAAAATTTATGATAGGTGAGCGATACATCACAGTTGCGGCACTGTGCAATCCATCCGCAAACCGTACAGACCTGGTAAGGCGCATAGCCCCTGCGGTTCTGAAAAAGGATCACCTGCTTTTGTCTGGCGACTGTTTGCCTGATCTCTTCCAGGAGTTGTGGAGAGAGCATGATCTTTTCGCCGGGCTTGTGCGCAATGGTCCGGTTGTCGATCATTTCAATGTCGGGAAGTTTTACTTCACGGAAACGTTCAAATAGTTCAACCAGTCCGTATTTTTCACTGCGGGAATTGAAATACGTCTCGAGGCAGGGAGTAGCGCTTCCCAGTAAAACTTTTGACCTGGTAAGCGAAGCCATATAGATCGCTGCATCCCTTCCATGATAGCGCGGTGCCGGATCTTGTTGCTTGTACGAAGTATCATGCTCTTCATCGCAAATGATCAACCCCAGGTCCATGAAGGGAAGAAACAGCGATGACCGCGCGCCCAATACAATTTTCAGTTCACCGCTTTTTACTTTGTTCCAGATCTCTACTCTTTCATTCTGACTGAACTTCGAGTGATAGATTCCAATGTATCCACCAAAATGTTTCTGAAGTCTTCGAATGATTTGTGATGTGAGTGCAATTTCCGGGAGCATGTAGAGAACCTGCTGACCGGTGCGGATGTATTGTTCAATGAGCTTGATATAGAGATGTGTCTTGCCACTGGAAGTAATGCCATGTAACAGGCAAACCTGTTTTTCTCTCAGTGATTCCAGCAGTTGACCATAAGCCAGTTGTTGTGCAGGAGTGAGCTCAAAATCCACCACCACATCTTTTGGAGCGTAGGTGATCCGGTCCACGCTTCTTTTTTCAAAACGAAGGATGTCCTTTTCCACCAATGCCTTGAGTTGTGCTTCGGAAGCGCCGGATTTTTTCAAAAGATCTGACTTGGTCACTTCCCCTTGTGTTTTCATCAGGTGGAGATAAGAAAGCAACAGTTCCATTTGTTTGGGTGCTCTTCCCCAGTTGTTCAAAAGTTCCGACAAGCGGTCTTCATTATCGTATTCGTGTTGCAGCAGTACGAAGGTTTCTTTTTTGGGATGAAAAGTTTGTTTGAGCGATTCCCAGACAAAGCAGATCTTTTTGCCAATGAGCCGGTTGACGATGGGATAAACATGGGTGACATCGAGGAGCTGCTGCACTTCGGTAAGACGGAGTTCATGCTTCATGAGGAGGGCTTCCGCAACGATGTATTCTTCATTATCGAGACTGGAAAAATCATCTCCGAATTCTTCGTTATACACCAGAATGGTTTCACTGGAAAGCTTGAAATGGGCAGGGAGTGCGGCTGCCATCACTTCACCTTCGCTGCACATATAGTATTCGGCTAGCCATTCCCAGAATTGCAGCTGATAGCGTTGGATCACTGGTTCAGGATCGAGGATGTTGATGATTTCTTTGGCTTCGAAGGAAACGGGTTTTTCATTGTGAATGCGTTTGACTACGCCCGCATATTTTTTATTTTTTCCCAGGTTCACTTCTACCCTGCTGCCAATTACGATCAGGTCCAGCATGTGGTTCGGAATTTCCCAGGTGTAGTTTTTAGGAAGGGCAAGAGGTATGATGACTTCAGCAAACATGAAACTGTAAAAATAGGCAAGCAGTAAGACTTATGGTGAAGGGGGTGGGAATTGTGGAAAGAAACAGGGAGGAAGAGAGAATAACCGCGCAGAAAGGAGGACGCAGAGGATTCTCGCAGAGGAAGGCGCGAAGGTTTTTGAAGGCGCTAGGAATTTACCGCCAGGACGCGAGGACGCGAAGAAGAGTTTTTGGTCTCGCGAGGAGTAAACAAGTTTTTTAAATAAAGTTTGGATCATCTACAGGACTCGAGCTGATTTGTATTTTGAGTAACGTTAGATTTTGGTCTTAAAATTCAGGAGCTAAAAATTCGGAGGTATTCGATAAACCTTTATTGAATTAAAACCTTCCTAAAAATTAACTCTTCCCGCCTCCGCGTCTTCAAAACTCTTCTTCGCGGCCTTGCGTCCTGGCGGTAAATTCGTTGCGCCTTTTATTCCTTCGCACCTTCTTCTATCCACGCGGCTTTATATTCCTTCAATGCACTCTCCATCAGGTTGAATACTTTCTCTTTGAGCAGATGGATATCATCCAGTGTTAGTCCTTCCACGCTCACTTCGGGCAGGAATAGGGAACGATTCTTACCAGGATTGAGGGTGAAGATGCTTCGGTAGTGCATTCGCGAATAGGCATCGAGGAAGAGCACGGGACGGATGGAAGTTCCTGTTTCAATGGCAATGCGAAAAGCACCGTCGTAAAAAGATTTCAGGGGCTTGTGCGTGGTGTTGAAAGTTCCTTCTGGAAAGACAAGAATAGAAATTCCTTTTTTCAGGATTGATTTCAAAATGGCTACACTTTTTGCCCGATTCTTCAAACTACTACGATCAACTGTAACGATGGTATTTTTATAAATGAATCCGAACACAGGAATGCGCGCCATTTCCACTTTTCCCAGCGGACGAATGGGATGACGAAAGGTTTTGGGAATAATGGCGGAGTCGAGATAGGAAATATGATTGGCTACAAAAATATAGGACGCTTCTTTTGGAAAGGGCTCCAGGTAGATATTGCGGTGACGGATGGCCACCAGCACAAACCATACATCAGCCCAAAGCTTACATGCGGCATAAATCAGGTTTCCTCCCCTGATCCTGCCAAAAGGCAATACCAGCAGTGACCAAATAAATACCGGGATCATCAGGGCAACAAAAACAACAAAGGCATAGACCACATAGAGCAACTGAAGCGGTTTAATAAGGATACGCATTCTTTGTTTTTTTATCCGGTCTGTTTGTTTGCGATAAGGTCAATTCCTGGTTGTTCATTAATGTTGTTGCTGCCGAAGCACAGGGACAGGTTGGGTCTTTGCCAGTTTCATCGCAGTTCACCACCCGCGTTTCTTCACGGCATTGGTAAAATAACACGCGCAGATGCTGTCCTCTTTCTAAAACTCCCTGCAACACAAAGCTGGGGCAGGGCCTGCCATAGCGGTTGCTTCTATTAAAGATAATGATGCCTTTTTCCATGATCTCCTCGATATCTTCTTTGTTCACATGCCAGCAGTCCATTCGGCACAGGGCATGTGTGGAATAAGAGAGTTTTGAAGGATGACGGTCAAAGATCTCTTTGGTTCTCGGCTCGTGCCAGCGGCCCAGAAAGAACAGTCCCAGGCAAATCAGAACAATGATCAGACTGTATGTGGCGGCCCTGGGCTTCATTCACTTGCAAGTATAGAGAAAAGCTATGAGTCGCGGGCTTTGAGCATCGGGCTCATTCTTATGGTAACAGTTTTTTGATTGTTTTATTCATTGAAAATTATTTTTTCCGTACCCTGTCAGCCCTTATTTTTGCAATCCCTAAAAATATTGGGAGTTTAGCTCAGCTGGTTCAGAGCATCTGCCTTACAAGCAGAGGGTCGGCGGTTCGAACCCGTCAACTCCCACGGAAGCCTTCGAGAGATCGAGGGTTTTTTATTGTATCAAAAATAAAGCTGGTTCAGAGCATCTGCCTTACAAGCAGAGGGTCGGCGGTTCGGTCCCGATCAAGTCTCGCAGATAAAGCTTCAACACGCTCGTTGAGGTTTTTTTATTTCAGAGCATGCCTACTTCGAGTCGAAAGGATAAGAGGTTTTACATAACTTAAGAATCAACTTCTTTTTAGTCTTGTTGGAAGAAGCCAGGACCTCCCTAAAAAACCTTAGGATCCACCTGACTATTTTGTTGTACCTCCTTATCTTTCCAAAAGAACCAGTATTTTTTGCACCCTATCCTCAACTCCTATAAAAAAGCGAATTTTAAAACCGGCTCCTAAATGACAATAGGAAGTTGACCACTTTTTTGCAATGAAAATATTATCTGCATCCCTTCAAAAATGGCTTTTTCTTCTCGCTGTAGTAAAATTTTCGCCTGTTTCAGCACAAGACCAACTGGACAAATGTGATATAGTTTGGAACAGCCAAAGCAAAAACTCAGGCGAATCCATGCCTTGTGGTGGGGGCGACATTGGTTTGAACGTATGGGTGGAAGACAATGACTTGCTTTTTTATATAGCCAAAAGCGGAACATTCGACGAAAATAATGCCCTCCTGAAATTGGGAAGAGTAAGGATCAGGCTTTCTCCCAACCCCTTTTCTCAAAATGATTTCAAACAAGAACTGATCCTGAAAGACGGCTATGTAAATATCAAAGCCGTTCATGGAAAAATAAACACCAATATTTCCATTTGGGTAGATGTATTTCATTCTGCAATTCATGTAGTCATAAACAATAAAATTCCTCTCACCACTGAAGTTATTTATGAAAGCTGGAGATATAAGGATCGTACGTCGGCTGGCAGAGCCAATAATGCTAATTCCTATAAATGGGCTGCTCAAGGGGAAGTAATAACATACAAAGATGAAATTGGGTTTGAAAACAATGGGATTTTGTTTTATCACCGCAACAATCCCTTTTCTGTATTTGACGTAACGGTAAACCAGCAGGGAATGGACTCTGTAAAAGATCAACTTTTCAACCCACTGAAAGATCTGACTTTCGGCGGGAGAATTGAAGGAAATAATCTGATTGCTGACGGAGAGACAGAAGGAATTTATTTAAACACTCATTACAAGGGGTGGAGAATGAAAACCAGCAAGGCAACACGCTCACAGCAAGTGAATATTTATCTCCACACAAAACAGGCAGCAACAATCGCAGATTGGAAAAATAGTTTGGCAAATGATATTCAAACAACCAATGCAGACAGAAATGCCTGGAAAAATTCCCGTAACTGGTGGAAGGATTTTTGGAACCGAAGCTTTGTTTTCATCAATAACGATCATGCCAGCGACACGTCAACATCCTGGCAGGTTGGACGGAATTATGAGCTTTTCCGCTATATGCTGGCGTGTAACGCATTTGGAGACTACCCAACAAAATTTAACGGCGGATTATTTACGTATGATCCTGCCCTGATTGACACTTCTTATTCTTATTCACCCGATTTCAGAAATTGGGGTGGCGGTATTCATACTGCACAAAACCAGCGTCTGGTTTATTTTCCCATGATCAAAAACGGCGACTTTGATTTATTGAAACCGCAGTTTGATTTTTATCTACGCATTTTGAAGAATGTTGAGCTAAGAACTAAAGTCTATTGGAATCATGGAGGTGCGTGTTTTACAGAACAAATGGAAAACTTCGGACTGCCTAATATGGCAGAATACGGAATCAAACGTCCACCAGGCTTTGACAAGGGGCTGGAATATAATGCCTGGCTGGAATATGTGTGGGATACCGTTCTCGAATTTTGTTTCATGATGCTGGAAGAAGAACGTTATACCCAGAAAGACATTTCCACTTACATTCCCTTTATTGAAAGCTGCCTTCGCTTTTTTGATGAACACTATCAATACCTCGCCAAACAAAGAGGGATCAAAACCCTTGATGGCAACGGACACCTGGTTTTGTATCCGGGCTCCGGAGCAGAAACGTTTAAGATGGCGTACAACTCCACCTCAACTATTTCCGCACTAAAGACTGTTACGGAGAGATTGTTGCAATTGCCTTCAAGATATCTCAATGATGACGAGAGAAAATATTTCGAAGGCTTTTTTAAGCGTATTCCCCCTATTTCCTTTACAGAATTCGATGGACACAGAACAATTGCTCCAGCAAAATCGTGGGAACGCCTGAATAATGTGGAATCAACTCAATTGTATCCTGTTTTTCCCTGGGGAATCTATGGAATTGGAAAACCCGCACTTGACCTTGCCTTGAACACCTGGCGATATGATACGAATGCCATAAAATTCAGAAGCTTTCTGGGATGGAAACAGGATAACATTTTTGCTGCACGACTAGGGCTGACCGAGGAAGCAGCAAGGCTCACAGGATTGAAATTGAAAAATTCCGGAAGGCGGTTCCCGGCTTTCTGGGGACCCGGTTTTGACTGGACACCCGATCATAACTGGGGTGGATCAGGGATGATCGGTTTACAGGAAATGCTGATGCAGGTGGATGACAAAAAAATTTATTTGCTTCCCGCATGGCCAAAAGACTGGGATGTTCATTTTAAATTACATGCACCGTATCAAACAACAGTTGAAGCCATCGTAAAGAATGGCAAGATCGAAAGTATCAACGTTATTCCAGAATCGAGGAAGAACGACATCATTAATCTGTTCGGTAAAAACTAAAGTGAAATGTTTATGTTGAAAAACTGCGGTTACCTGTTCATTTGTATTCTTTGCATCGGTTTGCAAACAACAGCGCAGGAAAAAAGCCTGACGAACACTACAAAAAGTTCTTTTGCCAAATTGAGAAGCGTAGACATGGGTGATGTTCATTGGACAAAAGGTTTTTGGGCGGAACGGTTTAAAGTCTGTAAAGATTCCATGGTTCCGAACATGTGGCACCTGTACACTGATGCCACTATTAGTCATGCTTTTGAAAATTTCAGGATCGCGGCAGGATTGGATACGGGTAATTTTAAAGGACCGTCCTTTCACGATGGTGATTTTTATAAGACACTGGAAGCTGTGGCCAGCTTGTATGCCGCAACAAAAGACAAACACCTCGATGAAATAATGGACCAGGCAATTGAGGTGATTGGAAAAGTACAAAGAGGAGACGGTTACATTTACACCAAGGCAGCCATCGAACAAAAAAACTCCCGGGTAAAAAAACAATTTGCAGATCGTTTGAGCTTCGAAGCCTACAACATCGGTCATTTAATGACGGCTGCCTGTGTACATTACAGAGCAACAGGCAAACCCAGTTTGCTGAATATTGCCAGGAAAGCAGCTGACTACCTCTATCGATTTTATGATACTGCCAGTGCGGAAACGGCAAGGAATGCCATTTGTCCCTCTCATTATATGGGACTTGTTGAATTGTACAGAACCACCGGCGATGAAAAATATAAGTATCTGGCAAAAAAGTTAATTGATATCCGGGGTGTCGCCATCGGCTCAGACGATAATTCTGACCGCTATCCTTTCAGAGAGATGCAGGAAGTACAGGGCCATGCGGTAAGAGCCAATTATTTATTTGCAGGCGCAGCTGACCTGTATGCGGAAACCGGAGATCAGACCCTTCTGACAACACTGAATAGAATGTGGGATGATGTAGTCAATCATAAAATGTATATCACCGGTGGTTGCGGATCTCTGTATGACGGCGTATCAAACGATGGCACTTCCTACAATCCCAACGATGTTGAGAAATTACACCAGGCATATGGAAGAAAATATCAATTACCCAATCTTACGGCACATAATGAAACCTGTGCCAACATAGGAAATGTTTTGTGGAACTGGCGTATGCTTCAAATTAGCGGCGATGCGAAATATGCCGACATAGTAGAACTGGCTTTATACAACAGCGTTCTTTCAGGAATCAGTTTAAACGGAACCAAGTTTCTGTATACCAATCCCCTCGCCTCTTCAGACGAATTGCCCTTTCAGCAAAGATGGTCAAAGGACCGGGTTCCCTACATTGCTCTATCAGATTGCTGTCCGCCCAATGTGGTGCGTACGGTTTCAGAAGTTTGTAACTATGTGTACAGTATTTCAAAAGAAGGTGTATGGTTGAATTTGTATGGTGGAAATACACTCAGTACAAGTCTCCAGGATGGCTCTTTACTCAAACTAACCGAACAAACCAGTTATCCCTGGGAGGGAAATATCAATCTCCATTTTGACGAAGCACCAGGAAAAACCTTCTCGGTTTTTTTAAGAATTCCCGGCTGGTGCCATCGTGCAACAATTCTGGTGAATGGAAAATTAATTACGACAAAAACGATAGGTGGAGAATATGCAGAAGTCAAAAGGAACTGGACCAAAAATGATCAGCTGCAATTGATCCTGGATATGCCCGTAACCATGATGGAAGCCAATCCTCTGGTAGAAGAAACAAGAAATCAGATTGCGGTGAGGCGCGGACCTGTTGTGTATTGCCTGGAATCAGTTGACCTGGATAAAAACAGTTCTGTATTTGGAATCGCTATTCCTGCCAACGTCCGTTTCAAACAAATACTATCGAAAGTCGACAATAGCAATATGATCTGCCTGGAAACGATGGCGGAAAAAATAGACAAGGGAGATTGGGGAGACCAGTTGTACAAAGAGATTTCCAAAACCCCAGTGGAGAAAATCAAAATCAAACTGGTACCTTATTATGCATGGGGCAACCGTGGTCACTCGGAAATGTCGGTGTGGCTACCAGTGATCAAATAAAATTCTACCTGTCCGACGCTTCTATCACAACTGGCCCTAACAAACCTGCAGGTAATAAGGGTTTGTCTTCCATTTTAAAGGGATATACCGTGTAGGTTATTCTTCTTTCCTTCGGCAAATGGCTATCACCCACCAGCCGATTGTTCCAGGTGTTTACCACTTCAATTTTGATGGTATTTGCTCCCTGTTTTAAGGCTTTGGAAATATCAATCCGGTAAGGTGCAGTCCAGATAACGCCGCAATCAACGCCATTGACAAATACTTCTGCCAGATTATAAACTGTCCCAACGTTCAACCAAACAGATTTATTTTTTTGCAGTTGAAAATTGAAAGTTTGTGAATAAGCAGCAGTTCCTGAATAATATCGAATAGTACTATCACTATTCTTCGACCAATCGGTAAGCTGATTAAACAGCACTGGTTCTTTGGGTCCACCGGAAGAAGAATCGAATTGTACCGACCAGGGTCCGTCCATCGTTTGAATTGATTTTGCATCCGTCCAATTTTTGCCGCTATCACATGAAGTTTGTTTGGATGGTTGCTGCAGAATCACGAACAGAGAAGCATTCTTGTCCAGAAAAACAGGAAGCTCTGTCCTTGCATTTTTGATCCGCCAATTTTTTGCCAGCCTGGTTTCTCCCGTTACCGGGTCCCAGATCTCGGGAAATTTTCCTTTTATTCTCAAGGACAGGTCAATGATTTGTGCGGAATCTTTTTGATTCGACAAGAAATAAATATCTATGCCTTTCCCCTGACGATGGGTCCAGTCAATTCCTTCTGCCCTCTTCCCATTTTCATTGGTCGCAATAAAATCCGGCTCGATGCCCAAAGAAGCAAACGAGCTATCCGAATAAGGCCCTACAACGATCTTTCCCTTGCCTATTTTAAAGACTTCGCCCTGTTCAGGATTCGCGGCACCAAATATGTCCCGGCTTGTCTGCTGGATGACTTGATCATTCATTCCTGATTGAAATAATCCTGTTGAACGATCCCATTCCTCATTGACCAAAATACTACCGCCTTCTTCGGCAAATTGTTTTATGCGTGAGGCGGTTGCAGCAGATAAAATTCCTTTGTTCGGAGACATTTTCGTTGCCCCCGGAACAACCAGCAAACGATACGTTGCCCCGGTAGACAATTCAATATTTCCATTTTTGATCTTTGAAAGATTTAATAAAGCATCACTGTTATAGGAATCGTAGGCATAGCCGTGCAAAGGATCTATCCAATGAGAAAGACCGGTCAGGTTGGCCGAGGAAGTTACACCAGCCGGTACTCTTTGCAAGGGTTGGCCTTCATTTTTCAACCGTTCCTTTTCTCTTTCCACCATCTCCTTTCCAAAAATACCTGGCAATACAGAAACCAGGCGGTCGGGAAGAACAGCACGCCTCGGAAATTCATTGCCTGTAAAAACAGCAATATCGGTTACAGGTTTTCCAAATTGCAATAAGGCCTGACAACGTTTTGCATAATCCACCCAGGCCTTTGCCTGCTTCCACCAGGTTTGATCTCTTTGAAAATATAGTCCGATCGGATCCAGGGTGATCGCGGGCTTTTTGTCGATCCATGGATTATGCATGAAGACATGGTATACCAGGCGATTGATGCCTAAAGCAAAATTTCTGTCAGCTAGTGTTTTTAACATGCCCGGGTATTCATCCCAGGCCAATCTCAATTCCGTAAAACCTTCTGCCTGTACAATCGTCTTTCCATAAATATGCGCTCCCGAGATGGCATCCAGCATATCATTTGGCTTATCATGAGTGGGGCTTCGCAACCAAAACTCGCCCATGGGAATATCCACCGATTTGTAGTGAAACATGCCGTCGCTTTCCATGGTCGGCGCCACACTTTCGGCCGTAAACTTCACTCCTTTCTGATGGACCAGTTTTGCCAACGTACCATAAAAATTGTCGTTGATCAAATCAGCAATCGTTTCCCGTACATCGTGTAAAATTCTTTCAGACGAATCCGCAGATCCAATGGGAATGCCCGCCATCACGGGCAAAAAAGAATACAAATCATAACCCCTTCTTTTTCTGAATTCCTCTCTGAAAACCGGCGACCAGTTCTGGCTTCCGCATTCCCAGCTGTCCACATGAAAAATTTGCAGGACCTGTTTGATCGTTGACGCGTCTACATAGTTGTAAAAAGCGCCAAACCATTTGTTGAACTGAAGGGTTATTGCCACAGGATTGAATTTATCGCATTCCAAACCCTTGCCTCCACCGCCCGTTTCATTACGATGCCCAGTGGAGGTGTGGCCCATGCGAAGAATAGTCCATTCTCCCGGAGGTACCTTCCAAACTAATTTTCCTTTATCAGTAAGTTGATTGGTGAGGTCAACGATTTTATCTGAAGACAGGCATACATCTTGTGGCACTTGCTCCGGACTAGTGTATTTGCTAATACGCCAGACCTCTCCGTTTTTCCCTTCGTATTGATCAATTCTGGGCTCGCCTGACAATTCTATTCCTGTAAGTTTTAATGATTGTTTCCATTTAGCACCATCCAGGTCCTCTGCACCGGGCTCAGATCCCTCATTGTTGTAAACAAAGCGAAAATATTTTGCCGTCGTTGCCGAAATAGAATGTGTGTAGTCAGCGTCCCAATCCTGCCAGCCATGGCGTGGTGGCTCCAGTCTTGTTATAGTGGTGAAGTTTTTTCCATCATTGCTCGTTTGAACGATCAGGCGATTTGATTGATAATTGTTGCGGCTATGAATGATGATCGAGCGGCAGGTAAAAGGCTGTTCAAATTCATATTGGATCCAACAGGGCTCGTCTGAAGAGAAGTTCTTTTTATTATTAGGATCAATCAGCAGTTGGACAGCGGAGTCATTTCTGTTTGACGTAATCTTCGGTTTAATTGTTCTCGTTGAAATGCCGGCACCTTTTGTCGAAGGAAATGCAAAGACAGCAATGTCCCGGTAGTAATTTTCCAAAGTTTCCGGTTGTTCCAATACCTCGTTGAAGATTTTTCCACCGCTGATATTTTTTTGCGTCCACACAATTTTTTGCATGGAAAGTTCCGGTGTGATCCAGGGTCCGCCAGCAAGTGCAAAACCATCGCTTACATGAATGGCTAGTTTGATCCCGAATCGCTTTGCTTCACTAAAAGCATATTTGATCATGGCCCACCATTGCGGCGATAATTGTTCCGAAACAGTGTCCATTAAATGGGGATTCGTCGCTCCTTTGATCGGCATCAGGTAGGCTCCGCCGATTCCTGCTTCCTTCATCGCTTTCAAATCTGCCGTAATTCCTTTTTTGGAAACATTGGCTTCATACCAGTACCAGAATACCCAGGGACTCGCCGATGCGGGTGGTAATTGAAATCGCCTTTTGAGATCAACAGGTGTTTGTGCAGAAGCCTGTACACAACAGGATACAGTTATCAGTAAAAAAAGAATCCGGTGCAAAGAAACTTTCATAGTACAAATGCCAATGGGTCCATAAAAACTTAAACCAGTTCAACAGGCTTTTCATGAATCTTCACTTTATAACCGCTGATACCAAAATAAATGATGACGAGGTAACAAATCAATGGCACAATATATCCCGGTTGGATCTTATCTCCATTTAAATCAATAACGGTTGCCATGAGATAGGGAAATATAGCGCCGCCAATGATGGACATCACCAGCAGTGATCCTCCGATCTTGGTATCTTCTCCCAATTCCACCAGTCCCAGAGAAAAAATGGTCGGGAACATGATGGACATAAAAAATCCCAGTCCGCCCAGTGCATACACAACGTATTCGCCTTTGCCTACAATGGCAGTCAAACACAATAACGTGCACAACACGGCATAGATGGTGAGCAGTTTATGTCGGGCAATAAATTTCAACAGAAAAGTCCCGACAAATCTTCCTCCCATGAATAGCAATCCATAAATGCTTAAATAATATCCGGCAGTTTTTTCATCGAGTCCACCACCCTGTTTGGCCATTCGGATAAAAAAACTGGTAACACAAACCTGTGCGCCTACATAAGCGAATTGTGCGATCACCGCCCAGGTAAGATGCTTATGCCGGAATGCTTTTACGAATTGCGAAAGCTTCGCTGATTTTGATTCTGATTTCACTTCGGGAAAATGAAAGAACAGGAAGAGAATGGCCACTAAAACGAGTACACCGGCAAAGATCATGTAGGGTACTTTCACCGATGATGCTTCGGAATTGAGATAAGCGATCTTTTCCGCTATGGGCATCGCCCCTAGCTCCGTCCGCGAATGCTCCACGCCGGATAAAATGAAGGTGGTACCCACCAGAGGAGCAACAAAGGCAGCCAGTCCATTAAAGGAAGCCGCGAGGTTCATTCTCACTCCCGAAGTTTCCGGCCGACCTAAAACAGCTGAGTAAGGGTTGGCTGCAGTTTCCAGAGTAGCAATACCACAACCAATGATGAATAAAGCAAGGAGAAACAAATCGTAGCTTCTTGAATTTGCTGCAGGAACAAATAGAAAAGCTCCAATAGCGGCAACCAGTAAGCCGAATATAATTCCTGTTTTGTATCCCCAGCGTTTTAAAAACATACCTGCAGGAATCGCCATAATAAAGTAGGCAAAGAATACAGCGGTATCAATCAGAGAAGACTGCCGGTTATTGAGCTCACATGCTTTTTTTAAGTGGGGGATTAAAATGGAGTCGAGGTTATGAACCATGCCCCATAGAAAGAAAAGAGAGGTAATCAGAATAAAAGGAATAAGGAATTTGTTTTTGTGACGGCTTCCGGTGCGCCTCGTTTCAGAACTTACAGGTGATGGGGTCGATACTTCCTGCATGCTTATTTGTTTTCTTTAGATAAATTATTTTGATGATTTCCGTTTTGCCAATAAAATGTGGTCGCATACCAACACTACCTCGCCATGTTGGTTGATCACTTCTACATGCTCGGTAACCGAGCCATACTCCGGTTTCTTCGCCTCAGACTTTTCTGAAACAGTAACTTCCGAATGAATGGTATCGCCGATATGAACCGGCTTTACAAAACGAAGTTTGTCATATCCCTTTGAAAAAGCCTCCGGGTTAATTTCAGAAGCGGTCAGGCCAATTCCGATACTGAAGATCATGGTGCCGTGGGCAATTCTTTTTTTGAAGGGTTGTGTTTTGCACCATTCTTCATCCATATGATGCGGAAAAAAATCACCAGTATGGCCGGCATGAACAACAAAGTCTGTTTCCGTGATCGTTCTTCCCAATGTTGTTCTTTTCGATCCCAGTTCATACTCTTCGAAAAAAATTGACTTAAAGTACATCTCTCTGCTCTGTTTTAAATATTCGTAAACTGCTCTGCAACCACTTCTCCCCCTTTATCACTTGAAATGTATGCACTCTCCACCACCGCCATGGTTTTGATCACATCTTCCACGCTGGTTGGCAAAATGGCTGATGAACCTTCCTTATATCGCATCAGGCTGGACATGGTCCCGATGAATGCATCCGGAAACCAGGATCCTTGCAGTTGAAGGGTTTTCCATTCGGGCTTCTTTCCTTCTTCAAGCAGGCAATATTCAAACAGGTCTGGAACCCCATTGGGATAATCCATCAATAAACCCATTTTTGCCTTAATGGCTCCACTGGTTCCTTCCCATTTAATAAAACTTTCTTCATTATGCGGACCAAATACATGATCATGATTGGTATTGATCACAGCATGAATGGTATTTCCATAGTCGAACAAAATAGTTGAACGTGTTGATGACAATGTCTTGGCGGGATGGCGCAGTGTTTTTGCCATGACAGTTTTAGGGTCACCCAGAAAGGAACGGACCAAATCGATATAGTGTATGCTGTGATATTGAATTTCCAGCCTTGGATGAATCATCACATGAGGAAACAGTTCCCAGGGAGTTTTTAAAGTAACCCGAACTTCCATATCATACAATTCACCAATCAGTCCCTGCCGGATCATATTTCTTGCTGCAGTTACAAAAGGAGCAAACCGTAACTGGCAATTAATAGCCGCTACCAGTTTCTTTCGCCTGCAGACCGATAAAATTTGCTTGCTCTGCCAAAAATAATCGCCCATCGGTTTTTGAATCAGCACCGCGCTTCCATTGGGCAATTGTTCCAGGGTCTCTACAAACTGTGCGGGCATAATGGTAATATCATAAACAGTATCAACAGGAGCTTTTGAAACAGCATCCGATACGGATTCATAAACATTGGGAATTCCAAAGCGGTCGGCCAGAGCTTTGGCTTTTTCTGTGGTACGGTTCACAATACCTACAACCTCGAAGTCCGCTTTTTTATACGCAGGCAAATGCGCATCATTCACTATACCGCCTGCACCAATAACAACTATAGGAAAGGGATGCAGAGGTAAAACAGGTTTGTAGTCTATATTCATTCTCTATTTTATAGCAAATGCTTTTAAAAATAAATGTAAGTCTATATTGTAAATCAGTTTAAGTTTTATAATTTTTCATTTCACTTTAGCAATAGCTTTCCAGTATTATTAATTTATTCAGATGAAAGAAAGCCCTGTTGCCGGTTCATACAAAAACATTTGGCATGGTAAAGGCCGCAAGCGGATCGAGATTCCCAAATCGGTTTTGAAGTCAAAGGTTTTGAATAACAAAATCCTCCAACAACTCTACATTGCAAGTCTGGGCTATTATCCACAAGCATCCGGCCATTATACCTATCGAAAAAAAGGCTTACCCGAGAACTTTATTTTTTATTGTGTTGACGGACATGGCTGGTATAAGATCGGCAAGTCGACCTATAAAGTAGGCCCCAATGAATTTTTCATCCTCCCGCAAAATGTGGAACATGCATACGGCAGCGATGAAAAAGATCCGTGGACTATCTACTGGATCCATTTTGGCGGAGAAATGCTTCCCTATTTTAATAGTCTGCCTGCAGTTCAACAACATTTCAATCCCCTCCATATCAAGACCAACGATTATATCATCTCACTTTTTTCTACCATTTACAGTGCTTTGGAAATGGGTTATAGTATTGATAACCTCAACTTCTCCAGCATGTGCCTGCATCATTACCTTTCACTTTTTATTTATAACGAAAAATATTTTGCAGCCGATAGTAGTAAACGAGATCTGATTGATGATGTCATTATATACATGCAGCAACATGTTCATGAAGACCTTTCCTTGCAGGATCTTTGCGATTATGCACATTATTCACCATCGAGGTTTTCCAGTTTATTCCGCCAAAAAACGGGATATGCGCCCATCGATTATTTCATTCAGTTGAAAATGCAAAAAGCCAGTCAGTTACTTGATTTTACAGACCGTTCTATTAAAGACATTGCTTCCCAGTTTGGATTTGATGATCCCTATTATTTTTCAAGGAGGTTCACCAAGGCCATTGGCATGTCGCCCAAAAAATACCGGTCGATCAAGAAAGATTGAGTATTTGCAATTGCCTCACCAGTTCAAAGAACTACACTATAATTGATAAAAGTCAACAGCGTTTTGATACAACAGTTTTTGTAGCTGTTCTTCATTCAATAGGGAACCGAGTACTTCACGATAAATCGCCCAGGTGCGGGAATAACTGCCCGCTAAGAGTGAAACTGGCCAATCGCCCCCGCAAAAACAACGATCCACACCAAAATTCTCCAGCACAAATACAACATAGGGTTGAATATCATTTTTTGACCAGTGTGGATTTTTTGCGGTAGTGCCCAGCCCCGAGATCTTTGCGTAGAAATTTTGATGTTTCGCTGCTTCCTTCATCAGCTCTCCCCATCGGCCAAACTTCTCTTTGGAGGAGAGAGGAGGCTGATTCAAATGATCGAATACCATTCTTAAAGAAGGGATCTTTCCGGCAACTTTCAAAACCGTTTCAATGTGTTCTGGCAATACACCCACTACATCATAGGGTAAATGATAATCGGAAAGAATGCGCAAACTTTCCAGAACCTGCAACAACCATTGTGGATCCGGCTCATCGTGAATTAAATGCCTGACACCTTTAAAATATTTTTGCTGAAGATATTTTTCCTCCAGTGCCTTTCCCGTTCTTGTCGCACTTGTCAGCGGAAGCCATCCCACCACTCCTTTGATCCAATCAGTTTGCTGCGCTACCTGCAGCATCCAGTCTGTGTCCTCAAAATTATTCGCTGCCTGTACCAGCACTCCATATTCAATACCAGCATTCTTCCGTTCTTCTTTTATTTCATCGATATGATAACTTCGATTGAGAACAGAAGTATTCCCATGGAGCCATTCATATTCTGCCTTTTCAAAATTCCAAACATGAACATGTGTGTCTACAATGCCTTGCATTCAGCGATTGTTTTTTACAGGTAACGTTTGCACTATGAACTCCTCATCGATTTTTTTATTGTGCTCACCCAGCAACGGTGCTCCTTTGCCGGACAATAATAATTGTCCGTCCACTTTGATGGGGCACCTCGTTGTGGTAATCTCAAGACCATTGCTTGTTTTCACCCTTAATTCCATATCGAGCACTGTATATCCTTCTTCTTTCATTAAAGCATCATAGTCCAACACCTTTGAGCACCAAATATCAACAGGCTCCAGAATATTCAGCCAGGTTTCCGTTGTTGAACTCAGTAAATGATCTGCCAGTATTTTTTTTATCTCGTCTCGTTTGTTGAACCAATCTTCAGGTTTTGTATACTCTTTCAAGGCGTGACAGCCCAGGAATTCGCCCAGTTGTACGATGTCTCCCATTGCGAGGGCCAGATGCCCGTTGCTGGTTCGATAAATTCCATAAGGAGCAGCAATATAGGCATGGCCATTGTTCACCGAACTTCTTACCGGCAGTTCATGGCCATCGTTATAAAAACAGGTCAACACTTCAAATTGGAAATCCAGAATACTTTCAAACATGCTTACCTGAATCAGGGCACCTTCGCCTGTAAGGGTTCGCTGATACAGAGTTGAAAGAATTCCCTGGACCAAATGAGCACCTGCCAGTATATCTACAACAGCAACTCCCATGGGCGTGGGAATGGTATCATCATTATTACTTAACCATGCCAAACCTGAAACAGATTGCAATAGAAGATCCTGTCCGGGAAGATCTTTCCAGGGCCCATGATCACTGTAACCGTTGATCTCCGAATAAATAATGCCGGCATTAATGGATTTGACAGTTTCATAACCCAGTCCAAGGCGTTCCATTACGCCCGGACGAAAATTATGGATCAATACATCTGCCTCCCTGATCAGGGATTTTACTTTTTCCAGGTCCTCGGCCTTTTTCAAATCGGCCGCATAGCTTTCTTTATTGCGATTGATGGCGTGGAAAATGGTGGATTCACCTTCCAGCATTACGTCCGATACATACAACTCGCGACAGATATCACCGGTTTCCGGTTTTTCTATCTTGATTACACGTGCACCCATGTCGGCGAGGCGCAGACCGGCTGAAGGTCCCGAAAGAAACTGGCTAAAATCAATCACCAAAAAATCTTCCAATAGCATGATACAGTCAGTTAAAAAATTCGGATTTTATTTTCTCATTTTGTTCCCCCAAAACAGGTGCGGACCTGGAAGAAAATATTTTCTTTCCATTGATCCGAATGGGACAACGGGTAGTTAGAAATTGTTTTCCGCCGCGCCCAACCAGTTGTTCCATTTCTAAAATCCCATAGGCTTCCTCATTTTTCATTTGCAACCAGTTCAACACTTCCATGGCCCAAATGCCATTCTTTTGCAATTGAGACACCCAGTGAGTTACCGGTTTTTCAGAAAGATGTTGATTTATGAGTTGCTTTATTTCATCTCTTTTTTTAAAAGCGTCTTCCTGTACAAAACCCAAAAGCCCATTACAATCCAGAGCTGCGGCAAGCTTTGACAAAGGGACCATGGCAATAGCAATAAATCCTTTTGATGTAGGATAGATGCCATAGGGTGCACTTAATAAACTGTGTCCGCTATTGTTCCTGCTTCTTTCAGGCAACTGCTTACTATTGAAATATGTGGTCAAAAGCTCAAACTGAAAATCAAGAAGGGACTCCAAAAGACTTACTTCAATATAAGCGCCTGTCCCTTTTTTCTGACGGCGGATCAGTGCTGCCAAAATCCCCTGCACCAGATGGGTGCCGCAAATGATGTCGGCAATAGCAATACCAAAAGGTACAGGATCGTGGTCCCTGTCTCCTGTGGTGAGGGCAAGACCTGAAAGTGATTGGAGTAACAAATCCTGTCCGGGTTTGTCTTTCCAGGGTCCCTTTTTCCCGTAGCCACTGATCTCCGCATAAATAATTCTATCATTTATTTTTTTTGCAGAAGCATAATCAAGTCCCAGCTTGTCCATGATGCCGGGACGAAAATTATGAGTGAGGACATCAGCTTTTTCTATCAGTTTTTTGATAATCGTGATGTCTTCGGAATTTTTTAAATCAGCTGTAAAGCTTTCCTTATTCCTGTTTATGGTATGAAATAACAGACTGCTTTCATCTAACCACAAATTCTTGATGGCGAGCTTGCGGCAGGCATCGCCTGTTCCCGGCTTTTCAATCTTAATAACCCGGGCGCCCAGGTCGGCGAGACGCAGGCCAGCGGATGGTCCTGATAAATACTGGCTGAATTCCAGAACAGTGAGTCCTTTGAGGGGTAAATTTTTCATGCTATAATTTAACCAGGGCGGGCTGTAGGCTTTTTCGATAGATCTGATTCATTTTTTCCAAAACCTGTGTTGGCTTTCCTCCATTCAGCAGATAATCATGCAAGGGGTCTCCCGCATGATCCTGAAAAAATAAATAGCCATTATATCTTGGCCGCATATAGCCATTCTCCATTACAGGAAGCAGGTTTTTAAAAAAATCATGACACAATTGGTTGGCATCCTCATTTAACCAGGCTGCTTTGTGACCTGGCTGTCCGCCATGTTGCACATAAAAAGTAGACTGGCATGTTTCGGAAACGATTTCTTCAACAAGCTTTAACGCCCATTCCTTATGCTGGGTTGTAGAAGACACTGCAATGCCGGTTCCACCAATGGTAGTTCTTAATTTTTTTCCATTGAATTCAACAAGGTCTGCGTACTGCAGAATCTTTTTCGAATAGCCTTCTCTCGAATAATTGGAATAGCAATAGGCGAAAGGGCAATACCAGTAATCATCGGTGTTCGTCATCAATTCAGCTACGGCAATGGGATTGCAGGTAAAAAATCTTTTATCCAGAACTGAATAAAATTCGCGCATGGATTCCAGGGCGCCTGAACCGGTTTCATGGTCTACTACTTCTTCGTTACCGGAAAATGGTTCGCATCCATGTGCCATACAAAATGTATAAAAATTCATGAGCAGATCAATGGGGATTGCGGGAGCAGCCACTTTGCCTTTTCCTGCGAGGTGGATCAAATCAGTCCAATCCTTTGGAAGAGCCGCATGATTTTTTTTAAAGAGGTCGGTACGATAGCTGGCTGCGGGAACGGCCGCATCGATAGGCAGTGCCCACTGGTGACCATCATAGAAATAACTAAGATAGGATGATCCTGTTGCGTTCTTTTTCTGATTGTTTAAATAATCTTTAGAGAGGTGTTGATCCAAAGGAAGTGTGTATTCACCGGCAGCTGCACAGCCTACCCAGGGATGATCGATGATCAGCAGGTCGTATTGATCTATTAAATTCTCCAGAGGGAAATCGGCAAATTCCTGGAGTGTTCTTTTCTTCCACACCACTTCCACTTGCGGATAGATTTCTGAAAACCGCTGGCTGAAAGCCACAAGCGGCGTGTAGCCCCTGCTATGCCCCCACGTGATTCCTTGTAAAACAATCGTTCCCATCTAAAGCGGTTTTCTCTGCTTGTTTTGTTCCTGTTAAATTACGTTGGTAGCTCTCGGGCAAAAATGGCATCTTTGGTTAAAAAGATGGATTATCTTACTGGCAATGCCCTTTAAAACCAATCAGCTTTAATTGAAGTTCTTTCGGCCTTCCAGTCAATCGTTACAAATTTTTTTTGCTGCATCTCCGCTTTCATTGTGATAAAAAAATACCGGAGATCCTTCTATCAATTAATAACTACCCAGCCTCTCCCACCTCTTAGCTGTCTCTCCCGCATTCATTCTTTCATTTTCCAGACCGCCTTACTGATATTTTCCCTATTGCCATTAAAAGGCACCAGGTAAAAGCTATAATGATAGTCACGAGCCGGAATCTGATATTTTTCTAAAGGTGCGGCTACATCGCTCCAGCTGTCATTGCCGCCAACCCCCATTTGAACAAGATCGATATTGAGGGTGATATATCCTGCATCTTTCAAATCAATAGTGTGCTTTGCATTTTCGATATTGTGTTCCGTGTACGGCCAGGCACTCATGCTCAACAAACTATCCGCAACAACTAACAATCCCTGGTTGTTTTTATTGGAAAGAAACATCCATCTCACATCTGTACGATTACCATTTTCCTGGGGCACAGCATAAGGCTCCATGAAGTGGAAGATGTTTTGAGAATAGATGGCTGCATCAAAGCCATAATTTCGGTCAATATAATTTTCCATCAGTCCCTTTCCATACCAGGAGATGTTCTCATAGTTCCTTTCAATGCCACATTGCATGCCCACTTTCGGGATATGGGGCAAGGCTGGATTTGCGGACAGAGTATAACCTACGTTGACAACACCGGAGGCGGATATGCGATATTCCACCTTAACTTCTGCACTGTCGTTGATCAGCGAATAAGTACATGACACGACTGTCGGGGAGTTTTGGCTGGCAACAGAAATATTTTTCAATTTCAGTTCTGCCTCATACCACTGATGCATTTTCTTTTCTGGTTTCCATCCCCTCCGGTCATTGTCGGTTAATGGCCGTGTAAAATGAGGCAACAAGGGTTGGAAGATCTGCTCCCTGCCCTTCCATATATAAGAAGAAAGAGAACCGTTCTTTCTATCTATAGTGATCTCAAAGCCCTTCCCTTTTACGACAAAAGCGCTATTATTAGAAATCACCTTAGGTGATTTGCCACCTGCATTATCGGTTCTGTTCCTTGCAAGCCCCGTTAATGCAAACTGGTTGGATGCTATTTCAAAACCTTTCGGAGCCCAGGCTGTACTGTCTGCCAATGAAAAATGAATATCAGCCAGATACTCAGAGCCCTTCCTGAATTGTGGCAAGTACGATGATATACTGATCACCGTGTCTTTACCGGCAGCAAGATGGAACTGCGGTAAATTTTTATTGACAACAATTCTTCCATCTTCCCTTACGATCAAATTGACCACATAATCAGCCAGCGATTTTACAGCAAAACGATTGGCGATTTTTATTAAACCTTTAGATGCATCCACCAATTGCGACTCTATTCCCTGAAAAACCCTTTTGCATTCATACATGGCTGCCTTGGGTCTTCCATCAGATGCTGCAATTCCTTTAATTGTAAAATTGTCAAAATACTTTTCTCCAAAATCTCCACCATAGGCCACATAGGTTCTGCCTAAACTGTCTTTCTTGTATAAGCCCTGGTCCTTAAATTCCCAGATCGCTCCGCCGATGATGCGAGGTGTGGACCGGAACTCGTCCCAAAACTCTTTCAGGTTGCCGTTGGAATTTCCCATGGCATGTGAGTACTCAACAAAAAAAATAGGACGGTGATCACCGTTGTTTTGTTCCGCTAAGAGTTGTGGTGTATAAAGGCCCGGGTACATTCTGCTAACAATATCCACCCAGGGTTCATCCTGCGGATTTTGTAAACGGTGCGAATGATCATTGGGTTTTAAATAGCGTGGATCAGAAGGGTCGATATAGCCTTCCAGTCTTGGATTGCCCATGGCCGGCTCATAATGTAAGGGACGGGTAATATCAAAATCATGGATCCAGGCCGCCATGGCTGCATGGTTCGGACCACGTCCTGATTCATTTCCCAAACTCCAGATGATAATGCCTGGATGATTCTTGTCGCGCATCACCATCCGGCTGCATCTGTCCAAATATGCGCCGGTCCACTGGGGATCATTGCTCAATTTTCCTCCCAGGCCATGCGTTTCCAGATTGGCTTCATCAATTACATAAATCCCATACTCATCGCACAACTCATACAGGTAAGGGTCCATGGGATAATGCGATGTGCGAATGCAATTGAAATTAAAACGTTTGATGGTTTGGACATCATGCAGAATATCTTCACGACTTAAGGCTTTTCCTTTGACCGGGTCGTGATCAGGTCTGTTGACACCATAGAGATAAGTGAGTTTTCCATTGATCAACAATTTGCTGTTGTCCCTGGCAAATTCAATGCTCCTGAATCCGAGCTTGCAGCTCTTTGCTTCCAGTAAATTTCCTGTGCTGTCTTCCAGAGAAAGCACCAGAGTATACAGATTGGGTTCTTCGTCACTCCATTTTTGGGGGTTATTCACTTTCGATTCAAGCAAACCGAATTTGACATTATCGAGTCTGGGATATATCTCGTTGATGATGCTTTCTACAGTTCTTTCCAGCGGCTTTTCAAAAACAGCATTTCCTTTTTTATCGTAGATCTGCGCCTTTAGTTTATATCCTGGAACTTCTTTGCCTGTGAGGTTATCAATTCTTGGACGGATACTTAATATGGCATCTTTATATTCCTTATCCAGTTTTGTCTGGTAGAAAAAATCAGCAATGCGAAGTTTTGGCTCTGCAAGCAACATTACTTCTCTATGAATGCCGCTCATCCTCCATTGATCCTGGTCCTCCAAAAAACTTCCATCACTCCAGCGAATGACCCAAACAGATAAAATATTGTCACCATCCTGCAAGTAAGGTGTGATGTTGAATTCAGAAGGAAGAAAGCTGTCTTCCGCATAACCCAAAAACTTTCCATTGATCCAGACTTTATAAGCAGAACTTACGCCACCAAAATGCAGGGTGATGTTCATGTTCTTCCAGTCTGCCGGAATGGCGAAGGTTCGTTGATAACAGCCTATGCCATTATAGTCGCGGGGAACATGCGGCGGATTTACAGGACGGAAGGGATATACGGCACTTTTATAGATAGGCTTATCATATCCCTCCATTTCCCAATTGCCTGGCACTTCAATTTTATTCCAGCCGCTTACCCTTGATTGATAAAAATCCCTGGGTGCATCATCAGGTTTAGGTGCAAAGTAAAAATCCCACTGGCCATTTAAAGAAATCATTCTTGATTTTGTGCGATCTCCTTTCAATGCGTCGGCAATGGAAGAGAATGAATAAGCAGTCGCTCTTGAGGGATCACGGTTGATGCCGCTTACCAGAGGGTTTTCCCAGGGCTCCGTATCGTAAACGGTAGGAACAATGGGCACAGGCGCCGGCGTTTTGTCCACCAACTGGGCAGAAACACCATGAGGCGCCATGGCAATAAAAATCAAACCAATAATTTTAATGGCTGCTGTCTTCATTTCTTACAAAGTATAGTTCACGGTATATTGTTTATCCTTATCGATCTCGATCTGATAGGCACCATTTCTTTTGGATACTATTGAAGCATCTTTACAGGTGGGTTTGTTCTTGCTTTTAAAAATCAGCGTCCCGGTTCCGGCTCCACCTCTAATTTTTATCTGTTTTGAATTCACATACACTTCGATATTGCCTGAAGGTGTGGGCACGGTTCCCTCCATCCATTTGAGTCCTCCCAGATTTGGTTCAACAGAATAGGTGGCATAGCCTGCGGACGTTGGTTTTACACCCAAGTAATATTTACCCAGTAAATAGATTGGGCTTGCACCCCAGGCGTGACATAAACTCTTTCCAAACTCACGGCCATACATGGCATAATGCTCTGCCCCCTTTTTGGAAGGATCATATTCTTCCCAAAAACTGGTAGCACCCAAATTCAACATTCCACCCCAGTAATCCTTCATTTGTTTGAGTACATAATTCTGCTCACCCATGGCACACAAAGCTTCCAGTTCATAAAACTGCATATACGGTGTTGTGATCTTTTGAATGCTGTCGTTCAGCAATACGTGATCTTTCACTTCTTGTTTTTGTTGATCGTTGAAATAGTTAAAGAAGATGCCAAACATGTTTGCATAACGGGTAACATTATCGGTGGGAACACCATTTACACGGCTATGGACCAGCGCATGTTTGGAGGGATTCCAGTAAATAGAAAATATTTTTTGTTTCAGATCATCCGCCAGTTTCTGATAGCGCTGGCGACCTTGCTTATCGCCTGCGATATCAGAACAAAGTGCCATGGATTCGAGGCTTCTTGCAAAAAGGATTTGCTCAAAACTTACTTCGCCCTTTTTACTGAGTCCAGCCGCCCAGTCAATAAAAATCCAATCGCCGGGCAGGCCTTCCAACAGTCCATTGGCATTTCTTCTTCCCAAAACATATTCCATCAGACTTTGCATGCGCGGGTAAAACTGCCTGATAAAGCTCTTGTCGCCAGTATAGAGGTAGTAGTCGTAAATGCCAAGGAACCAATAAAACGTATAGTCCATGATGGTGTTGATATGACCGGTTACAGGGTCCTTGCCTCTTAGTGCCATCATTGTTCTTTCAACCGTTGGCGAATCAAAGAACGAATAATAATTCATCAAATAACTTTGATAGGCATCGCCGCTCCAGATCCAGCGGTCTCTCTTAATGCCATCAATGAAAAATTCCCGTGTGGCCAGGTGCAAGGTGTACCTCGCCACATCATAAATTTTATTGATCAAATCGTCTGAACACCGGAAACTTCCTCTGTCCTGAACCGGGGAATATTCATACAACATCGAAACAGAATCAATACTCACAGAAGGATCCGACTCCAGATGTACATAACGGAAAGCTTTTGATAAAGGCATGGTGGAATCTTTGCTGCTGCCTTCATTGAGTTGTAACCGGTCGAGGGTCATGGCACCTTCTTTGGACAGGGCTTCTTCTTTTGATTCGCCATAGTACACATTCAGATTTCCCCTGCCCTTTATTCCATGAAGCACAACGAAGCCAAAACTTTCTTTTCCAAAATCGATCAGGATGCTGTTGCCATTTTTTGAGGTGCTCACTGCCGATCGTGGCTGCACCGGAAGTCGAAACTGAGAGGGCAATTGCGAGGGAGAATTAAAATCCCAGCTTCCGGCGTTCAACCATTTTGTAGCAGAAATGTCAGACGTCTTTCCTGTTTCATCGATCCATTCCTTGTCTTCAAAAGTGAGCAGCCAGGAAGAGTCGGAAACGATTGTATTCCCTTTTACATAAATAGCAGGCACATTTTCCTGATTAAACACTTTGATGTTGATCCGATGTTTTCCCGCAGGTACAGAAATTTGTTTGGGAGTTCCTTCCAAAAGTTTTCCATCGAGCTTTACATCGTACAAACCTTCCACATCAATGGAAACATTCTCGGACTGGGATAAATTGAAATCTTTGTGAAAGTCCATTAAGGGATAATGACTGTCCACTTTCCAAAAAACCGGGAAGAAGGAACCGCGATCCGTACGGCGGTTCTCCATTTTGTTGGCCAACCACAACTCATAGTCGCCGGGATACCAGATCCAGGTTGCCTCTTGCGCTCTTACTTCACCTGCCAGGAAGGAAATGATCAAAATCAGTAAAGCAAATCGGAATTTGCCGCGCAGAATTCCCGGATGTACAAGAGTGCGACGCAACGAAGGCTTCCTGGTAGCAATCAGCCGGGCAAGAAAAAAATTATTCATCCTATCCAATTAATGTCCGTTAAAAATGATATACAGTGTGATCATTACAATTGTCAACAGGGTCCAGGATAGCCATACGCGCCTTGTCGTTTTTATTTTGCCGGCAGCATCCGAATGGGTGGTATTTGCAACAACTGCCGAAGGATCGAGCAATGAAATCAGAATGGCAAGGGCAAACAGAAAAGCAAAAATGTAAAACGATAATAACAAATAATGTGGCCAGAAATGATATTTATTCTGCGGCAATACCCACAGGTACAAAACTCCCAGGCCCAGGCTGAATGCAGATCCGGCAGAAAGAATGGTGTTGACCGCTTTTTTGGTTGTACGCTTCCAGAAAACGGTTAACAGAAAAACCACAGCCAATGGAGGAGCGATAAACCCGAGCACGGACTGAAACACATCAAAGAGGTTCAGTCCTTTGATATTGTCGATGGACAAAGCCATCATGATAGCAAACAAACAACCCGCAACCACGGTTATCCTGCCTACACGAATGATATCTCTGTTGCCTGCGTTGGGATTGATCTTCTTGGCATAAACATCCGTGGTAAATACCGTGCTCAATGCATTCAGGGAGGAACCGATTGTTCCTACAAGCACCGCTATTAAAACAACGATGACCAGTCCATTCATTCCGGAAGGAAACAGGTTTGTTACCATGGTCATGTATGCTTCCGTGGGATCTTTTAAGGAAGGAAAGAGGATGTAACAAAGAATTCCAGTGAGAATGAATAAAGGGAGCGATAAGATTTTCAACCACCCGATGAAACTGACGCCCAACTGTCCCTGTTCCAGATTTTTTGCACCCAGCACGGATTGCACCATGGCCTGGTCGGTACAAAAAAATGCAATGGCAGATACCGGGTAACCCAATAAAATGGCGGGCCATGGATATTGCGGATCATTTGCGGGATGAATTAAATTCCAGAAATGTCCCGGCGTTTTATGAAAAATGTTGGAAAGGCCGCCAGCCTTCATCACTCCGATAATTGAAAGCGTTAACGAAACCAGTATCAACAACACCATTTGAAAAACATTCACCCGGGCGATTGCTTTTAATCCGCCAGCGAATGCAAACAAACCCGCAAACAATACCAACACAGTAACCGATTCCCACATGGGAATTCCCAAAATCTGCCTCACCAGGAACCCGCCTGCAAATAATCCAAGCGAAAGCCAGGAGATCAAAATCTTTACGAGTGCATACCAGGCCAGAATGGTTTGCGTGGATTCGCCATAACGGTTGCCCATGAATTCTGGCATGGTGGTGACTTTGGCCGCGAGATATTTTGGAGCAAACACCATGGCCAGCATAAACAAAAACACAAATGCATACCAGTCGAAGTTGACAGCCACGATTCCGGTTGAATAACCGATGCTGGCAAAAGCCAGCAACATGGAAGGACCTACATTGGTTCCCCACATGTTGAAACCAACACTCGTCCAGCCCAATGATTTGTTGGCCAGAAAATGTGCTTCACCTGTTTTGTTTTTTTTGGAAAAACTGGCCCGGAAGCCAATGATCATCAGGATGACGATGTAAACAATTACAATGGCGTAATCAAGTATGGTTAGTTTATCAATAATGTTGTTTCCCATTTTATTCTTCTTGCTCGCGGTGCAGATACAGGTTTAATAAATTCTTTTATTTACTCTAACCTCATTATTTGAATGATCGCGTACCGGCTATTTGTCCTTTACTACAAAACGCCGCAGGTAACTTGTTGCATTGGCTCCAGGTATCTCTCTTATTAAACTTTCCTGCACCGGCTGATAATTTTATGCAAGAAGGTCTGCGCCCAATCCAAATTCAACCAACAGCTCTTTCATTTTTACAGGCCTGCCTGTTTTCATTGACCGGTCCATAGCCTGCAATAAAGCAATGGTTCCGATGCCCTCTTTCTTATCCGGAAAGGCTGTAAAATTCTTTTCTATGCTGTCGGCAAAATATTCCAGGTAATTCTGGTATTCACCGGCGTGGTGGCTCTGGCCTTCAAACCGGAAATAATAAGATTTTGCTTCATCACTCCATCGAATAACTCTTTCCTCCCCCGTTTTATCTGTAACGGAATACCGGAGCTCATGATAATCCGCTTGTGATGCTCCTTGTGTACATCGTAAAATGCAGCTCATTCCGCTATCTCTTTCAGATGGCTGGGTGGGCCCTGTGTAAGCGCCACTCACTCTTGCAATTCTTCCATCTGTTGCTTTGAAAATGAAATGCATGGTGTCCTCATTTTTCAGTCCGGCATTTTTGCCATTGCTGCTGATCATTCCGTATCCCATTACTTCTTCAATGTTTGGCATATACCACCGGATGAAATCAGTTGGGTGACTCAATCCACCATACAACCATTTAAATGACGCTTCTAATGCCCAGGGCTTTTCTAAAAACCAGCGATGATCGGCGTGATAATGACTTTCAATGGTGATCAACTCGCCTATATGTCCGGCATCATAGTCGTTACGTTGCCTTTTTGCCGGTTCAAAAAAACGTGAGCTCTGTCCGACAAAAACTTTCCTGCCCGATTTTTCCTGCAAATCCAGCAATTCCCTGGCTCTGGATAAATCATCAATAAAAGGTTTGGTACAAACCACATGTTTATCGTGAAGCAAAGCCTGTTTTACGTGGCCGGCATGCAAATGATCGGGCGTATAAATGGCGATGACATCGATTTCGGGGTCATTCAACAGGTCTTCATACCTGGTTGTGTACTGATGAAAGTCAAATTCCCTGGCACGTTGCCGGCACAATTCTTCATTGAGATCACAGACGGTTTTCAACTCATACTTCTCACTCGACAGTGCAGCAGACATAGTGCTTCTGCCTTCCCCTAATCCCAATATTCCTAATCGAAGCATTTAAGATGATTATTTTATCTGTTTAAAAAACACCCAAACTTCGCCGGGCTTTGTTCCTTCAATTCCTTCCTGGTACCTGGCCATGATCTTATTCCATTCGTTTACACGGGGATTATTCTCGGTTGTTTTCGGATTCAGTTTGTCCAGACTCTCTCCCTTCGGAATACTGATAACCAGCATTAGCTGACGACCGCTTTTATAGACCAGCAAGCGTTGGAAGTTTGCCTGACAAAATCCTTTTGAGACTTCAGGCCATTTCTCAAACTGGGTGGCATGATAATCCAAATACTCCTTCTGCAATTTTGGATCAGCCACCAGATTTGCCGTCAAAATGATGTGATCCCATTCCCTTGCGGTAGCCGTATCACTACAATGCTGGCGAAGGAATTCATAGAAGGGATCATAGTAAACCCTCGACCCAACAGAAGGAATTGCCTTTTCCACTTTTTTTCTTAAACCGGATGCATCTCCCACGCTGGCGAATATCACGTAATGATTTTGCCATTGGTAAATGGAATTGGTATCGATGTGATTCTCCTGCAATACCGTTTTCAATTTTGGAATATCGATGGACTGGCCTTTCTGGGATACCAGTTCAATCACCACCGGTTGTTCATGATTGATTTTCCATTTCGGATTGAAGCTGTTTTTTTCACTCAGGAGATAGCGGTATTGTCTTTGTAATCCTGCGTTCCTTCTGATGCTATCGTTTACCAGGGGGCCGTTATGCTCCCAAAGGTTTCCCGAACCATTTGCATTTTGCAAATATTTTTCGGAGGGCGTCCAGTTGTTTCTTACCGTCACTCCCGAAGTTCCTTCATCAGAGTAGAGATAAAACCAGTGATACGGTAAATGGGCATACGGAGCTTTGTAAATGCTGTCCACATCATTTTCCGAGATGGTTGTGCCAGGCTGTGCGCTTAAAGTGTAAATGCCAGCGACATCATACATCTGCCTGGCATAGCGATGGATCTTGTTGGCAACAACGGAATTATTCTCCATCATATTTCTTTCAGGAGTCCATCCCCAACCCAGGGAGATGCCGCTGTAAGGGATATCGGAAATATCATTATGAGTTATGGTTGTATTCCTGACAAATCCGCCTCCGATTCCCACACAGCCCCAGTCTTCATTACCAACATCGTGAATCAAATTGTTGGAGATGGTCATGTTTTCAGTTATTTCCTTTTTATCAGAGGGGTTGTATGGCAGATGCGCCTCCATGGCTTCATCAGAAAATACGCCACAAAGAATAGCCGTACCACCTACATCCCTGAAAAGATTTCCCTTCACCAGACTATTTCGCGTTCCTTTTTGATAATCCAATGCAGTTGAAGCAAGATGTTCAAACCTGCAGTCCTCAAAATTGACCGCACTGGCATAACTAATTTCAACCGCACCCGCTGGTCTTCCTACCCAGGCCTGGTTCTCCAAAGTTTTTTTATTGGGAGTACCTGCAGGTCTTAGTTTATATGCGTCCAACAAGTACATTCCTGCCTGTAGCGGAACATGCCCCTGTTGAGAAGGACGCAGCCAGCCCGCATGCTGAAAATAAATTCCCTGGAAGGAAAAATTGGAAACCGGTCGATCAATTGTTCCTTCGATCTTTACAAGTGTTTCCAGAAAAGGCGCAACAACCGAAACAGTGCTCATGTTTTCATTGCTGCGTGGATAATAATAAACCTTTCTGATAGATTGATCCAAATACCATTCACCTGGTTCATCTAAAAATTGAAGGGCATTGGTGAGATAGAATGCCGAATTTCCTGTTTCATTGGAGATCCAGGGTGCAGGCCAGGGATGTTCGGATTCAATTCTGCTTTCGGGCTGATAAAAACGCAGCTGAATACTGTCACCTACAATTTTCATTGACCTGATCCGAAGAATAGCAATTTCCCACCACTGATGGAGAAACATTTCAACTCCTTTTACCGATGAAAAATCAATTCCTTTTGGTTTTGGAATCCAGCAGGTTTGTGATTGGCGATCCCAGGAAAGAATGCGGGACATCGTATCGCCCTTCTGTGCTTTGGCGCGAACCGCTTTTCTTCCATTCACCCATAATTGTCTGAAGGGAATAAAATTTCCTTCAAACAAAGGAACATCAGCGACCCAGATCTTTCCTTTTGCCGACGAAGGCAGACCCACTATCGTGGACTGTAATTTTACCCAGCCCTTTACTGTAACGCCACCAGTAAAAACCGGATGGGCACCTTCTGCAGCTTTTATGGTTGTGGGACCATCTTCCGTACCGGAGTCTTCGGGACGAATAAATAATGGTTCAGAAAATTGATAGGTACCATTTTCCACAATGATTTCGATCCCGTGTTTCATGGAAGTATCATTCAACCTCCTCATCTCTCTTGCTTTACGGACGGCCATTCCCGCGGAAGCGAAAGGATGAGACCTGGTTCCATCGTTATTATCAGAGCCGTTTGTTGCGACATAGATCTGTGACCAGGCCAGCGAAGGAATAACAAGGATGGTACATAAAATTAGCCTGGCCCGGTTCATCAATTCGTTTGGTTTTGAAAGATTGATTTTACATAGGCTGTGTTCGATCCAAAATTCTTTTTGACATTATTCGGCTCCTTTGCATCTCTGGATCTTTCAATCACCAGCCAGCCGCTCCAATGCATTTTATCAAGCGTCTTTTTTACCTGCTTCATATCGAGCCGGGTATTGTCTTTCAACAAAACACCATCATCATCGGTACAATGGATTTGAATGATGTATTTTTTTCCAAGAGTTTTCAGTTCCTTATTCAGATCACGGCCGTTCTTCAGGGCGTTCGAAAAATTGAAATAGCTTTTGATTGCCGGCGAGCCAACATCCTGCAACAATTTTTTTTCACCCCTTGCATCCAGCGCCGTTTCAATACCGATAATAACGCCTGCTTTTTCTGCCATCTTTCCAGCCACCTTCAAACGACTGACGACTGAGTCTCTGAGTTCAGGCTTCTTCACCAGATCGCATTGGATTCCCAGGGGCAAAAAAGCAATCTTCACATTCATTAGTTTCATGGTGGTGATACAATCCTGGATGGATTGAATGAATTGCTCCCTTTGACAAAACGATTGCGCATAATAACCAGTCATTCCAAGAGAAGGAATTTCCAAATGAAGCTCTTTTGCCTTATCTAAAAATTGCTGTCTTACCGAATCCACTAACAATTTATTATCAAAGGTGGGCCTGTTGCCCAATCCACCCATATCAACTTCAACACCATCTGCACCAATATCTTTTGTCAATTGAAATGCTCCCAGTTTCTGACGTTTCAAGATCATCAGATCAATTACAGCAACCTTGTATTTCTGGTTGGAAAGGTTACTGTTTTGGGCAGTCACCAGGGATGAAGAAAATAAGATCAGAAGCACCCCCAGAAAAGTTGTACGGGTTGATTTCATAGATCATTTTTGTTGAATGGATGATTCAAAGACCTTTACTACACTATCAAATCCTTTCACTGCATGAACAGGAAGTCTGTCTCCCTGGTCGCCAAAAACTTTCAGAGCGTTTTCGTTTTCAAGAGTGATGGTGGACTCATCGAAATCGCCTTTTGAATTTTTTATTTTGTTGGCATCCAAACCAAAATGTTTTGCCACAAAATCATACATCGCCTTGCGTTTGGAGAAGCCATAGTCATGACCTTCTTTTGGAAGATGGGCATTCTCCACCAAATCCTTCTTACCAAAAAAACCATAAATTCTTTGCACGAAGGGAAATTCGTTTTCGGGAACATGCTGGGTCCAGTCGCCACCATCTGAAACAACGAGCATAGGCCGGGGTGCAGCCATGGATGCAATTTCTGCGTTGTTGGTTCCACCCCCGCACAAATGAACGCCCATTCCGCTTTCGCAAGGGCAACCACCGCTGTGATAAGAGGAGAGCATGGCAACAGGGACACTCAATTGAATGCGGTCATCCAGAGCAGTCATCAACATGGTCTGGCTTCCACCGCCTGATGCACCGGTGATGGCCACACGGTTTGGATCAGCATCTTTGAGGGACAATAAATAATCCAAAATGCGTTCCGTATTTAATACCTGGATCGTCTGCACCAAACTTCTCCTGTGATCTTTCGGATCAATTTGCAAAATTGATTCACCCTCCCAGCCAAATAAATCGTAACTGAAAGCCATGGCGCCCATCATGGCCAGTGCAGCACAACGATACTGGCAGTCCGCGCGATAACGTCCTTTGGCAAAATGTCCATCCGGATTTAATACCACCGGAATCTTTCCCTTATACTTTAGCGGGCGATAGAGAGAACCACACACATACACTCCGGGCAAAGTTTCAATAGCAATATTCTGGACAGTATATTCCCTGAATTTTCTGAGTGAAGTGATAATAGGTTGAGAAGAAGGCCTTGCCGGTATCTTTGTCAACTTCAGCGCAGAGAAGAAACATTTTCTTACAGAGTCCTTTCGCAATTGCCAGCTGCTGGCATCATGATACAAAGAAGAAAGATAATCCAGTTGTTGCTTTCCTTCTTCGACAGTTTTGAGATGGTATTGAAAATCCTGGATCTTGTATCGCTTCTCTCCTTCTTTTGAAAAAGTCAAATCCTGAGATGCGAGAATATTTTTCAAAGTTTCTTCAACATTTGGGCGATAACGCCATTGCGCATAATTCACCCATCTATCTTTTACGAGATCAGCAGGATACCGGATCGCAATTCCATAGCGGTTTTGAATATCGGTCAAAACATCTTTTAGCGGTTGACGGAATTGATCATCTGAAGTCTGGGAAAAACTTTTGCTGCACAGGCAAATGAAAAGCAAACAAACAAGAAATCTATTCTTCATCAATTGTAATTTTCAGCCACGCCATCTTCCGGCAATTATAAAAGCGTCCTTAAAGCTAAACCACACACACAGAGGTAAAAATGACAAAATATGTTGAAATGATGGACGATCTTACCATCATACCAGTTTGAGCGCCAGCTTTTCCTTTTTTTTCATTTCACGCCATCCGCTATACAAAAGATTCCTGTCGATATCAGGTTTTGGAAAAAACAGGCTGGCCACATAGCCTACAACGATTACCACCAAATGACTGTATACTCCCAGCATCAACTTGTTGTGCGAAAAGTTATAATCGCCTAAATCAAGCAAAAGATGTTTGTCCTTGCCTAAACCAATCTTGGTGCTGGTAAGAAATGCATAAGCGGTAAAAAGCACACAGGCTGTAATGCCTATGTTAATGCCCTGCCGGTTGGCACGGGCACTAAAAAGACCGAGCAGAAAAATACCGGCTATGCCACCCGAAAAAATTGCATACAGTGTAAACACAATACCAAGAACACCTTCATCACCGGCTGAAAGATACAAAGCTGCAATGCCTAAGGCTGCAAGGCCTGCCAACACTACCAACCATCTTCCCACCTTTAAATATTCTTTATCAGGACGATTGGGTCGTAAACGTTTGAAGTAATCTTCCACACCAACAGCTGCAAGGCAGTTTAGGTCAGCTCCAAGGCTGCAAATTGCTGCTGACACAAGCGAAGAGATGATGAGACCAACGATACCAGCTGGCAGCTTACTGACAATAAAATAGGGAAAAACTGCATCGGCACGCATGCCTGCAGGCAAAGGATTTTGTTTGTAATAAACAAACAATGCAGTTCCGATCAACATAAACAGGGACCAGACAGGTACCAATAAAAACACTCCCAACAAGGATGCCTTCACTGCACCTTTATCGCTTTTGGCAGTGAGGTATCGCTGCACAATGGTTTGGTCGGTACCATATTTTTGAATGGCATAAAAAATTCCATTGATGGCCATAACAATAAAGGTGAGCTTTTTAAAATCCAGGGTATAGGGACCGAAGCCTGTTCTTCCATTGGCATGAGCAATATTCCAGGCTTCCGAAGGGCCGCCCTGTACAGAAAAAAGGATGATCACAAAGCAGGCAATGCCGCATCCAAACAATAGAAAACCCTGGATCACATCGAGCCAGATAACCGCTTCAATTCCGCCCAGCAAAGCCAAAACAATAATGGCAAATCCGATAATGGAAATGATAAGAGTTGTATTTGCTCCCGTCATGTTGGCAAGCGCCAGCGCAAGCAAAAAGAATACTGTTCCCATTTTAGAAAAATGTGTCAACACAAATCCCATAGAACTGTAATACCGGGCAAAGGATCCAAACCGCTTTTCAAAATATTCATAAGTGCTTAAGCCAATTGCCTTACGAAATAGCGGAACTACAAACCATATCATGGCCAGCAACACAACAGGCACCATTAATCCCTGAACCAATAAGATCCAGTTGGAGGAAAAACCTTCGCCCGGATAAGCAAGAAAGGTAATGCTGCTGATAAGAGTGGAAAGGATAGACAAACCGATGGCCCAGGAGGGAATTTTACCGTTGGCAGCAAAATAAGACCTTGTTGAGTTTTGCCTTTTGGCAAAGCGAAAACCAAAATAAATGGTCAGCATCAAAAAAACAACAATGATAGCGTAGTCGATACCATGCAAGTGAGGAGTCTTCATATAGCCGATAGTTGTTCTATTTTTGAAGTTTGATGTTGGAGATAGTACATTATTGATTAATTAAAATCCCATTCAATTGGCCATTCATAACTACCGGGTTTGATGGTGAGATAAAGGCCCTTTATATCATTGACCTCCATACGAACAATACCTTGTTGTAATTCTTCTGTTGGAACAAATGATCGCCATCCTATTTTTTTTATGATCGAATAAGCCGTTGATCCACCTTCGATCAGAATTTCTTTCATCTTTAGTTTTTCGAGAATGAGCGCTGTGATCTCTGCTTTTTTCTCTCTCAATATATTGGGATCTGCTTTCTGATTGGCTGAATTATCGACTGCGATGATTGCCTTGTTATATTTTGAAAGGATCTCGAGTACCTCACCACGCCATTTTTCAAAATCTGATTTGCTTTCTTTGTTTCTAAAAATATTTTCGGGCATATAACTTACCAGTTGGGGATGTGCTCTAATTCTTTGAACATTTTTTTGAAAAGTTGTTCCGCTGATCAGCAATAAAGGCGTAGACAATTTCACTGTCGTCTTTTTTTCTTTTATAGAACGATGATCCCTTGACAGCAAGGCATTGAAAAACGAAGCGCCTCCGGCTGCCAGTGTGTTTTGATCCACCTGCTTTGCCCAGTGCAACACATCTTCATCGGTTTTTGCCTCTCCTACATAGATTCCTGCGGCATGCGGAAGGCAGTTTGCCAGTACCGTCACCGGAACATCTTCTTTTCCCAGTATTCCCAACACGTCGGAAGTGGAGATCGGAAATTCGGGGTCCTTTGAAAAACCTGTTTGATGTATCGGCTCACCATGAATAAAATATTTTCCCTTGCTGATTACACGCCCCAATGATGGATTGACCGGAACAAGGAGCCCTTTGTTACAACCCAAAAACTTCATTTGCGCCTTCATTTCAGCAAGTATATGTCCGCGCAAAACAGAATCTGTTTTTTTATAGAAAAGAGAAGGCTTCAACTGCATTGCTTTTTTCGTCAGGCCCGCCATAATTCTGGCCGCTTCTTTCTTCTTTAATGATCTTGTATTGGTGTAGATGATCAGAACGTCCGAGTGGGAAGCGGCAACCGGGCTATCAGTGACTATAGTTTTTAAACCATATCGCAAGGCGATTCCGGCCATTTCGGCCGCACCGGTAATATCATCTGCAATAACAACGACCACTAGTTAGATTTTCTGTTTCTGCTTAATTGCACAGCGGATTGAATGGCTAAAACCATAGCATCTGGACTTGCTATTCCTTTACCCGCAATTTCAAAGGCCGTTCCATGATCCACAGAAGTGCGTATGATGGGAAGTCCCATGGTGATGTTCACTCCCTTCACGCTCTCCATCTGCTTCTTTTTGGCATTCCATGTAAAGCCGTTCAATTTAAAAGGAATATGTCCCTGGTCGTGATACATGGCTACAACTCCTCCATAGGCGCCGGTTGCAGCTTTGGCAAACAAAGTGTCGGGAGGAACCGGCCCTTCCACATCGTATCCTTTTTTCCTTGCTTCTTCCACGGCGGGTTTAATTTCGAGATCATCTTCCGTTCCAAACAATCCATTATCTCCGGCATGGGGATTCAATCCGGCCACGCCAATTTTCAGATTCTCTTCTCCCAATTGTATTAGACCATGGTACAGAAGATCGACCACTTCCAAAATACGATCCTTCTTCACCAGGTCGCAAGCCTGTCTTAGTGAAACATGGGTAGAAACATGGATCACTTTCAGGTGCTCTTCCACCAACAACATCGCATATTTTTTTGTGTGGGTGAAATGCGCATAAATTTCCGTGTGTCCGGCAAAATGATGACCAGCTTCGTTGATCGATTTTTTATTAATAGGACCTGTGACCGTAGCATCCACTTCTCCATTCATTGCCAATTCAATTGCTTTTCGTACCGCTTCAAATGAAGCATGACCGGCCATGTGGGATATTTCGCCAAATTTTAATTGGCTGATATCGGTATTATTCAAATCAAATACATCAATAATTCCATCTTTAAATTTTGCCTCAGATACTGAGTGAACTGTATTTACCGAAGCTTTCAGTTGGAGCTTTTGGATGATTTGTTCAAACACGGAAGAATCGCCCACGATCAAGGGCTTGCAAATGGAAGTCACATTTTCATTCAGCAAGGCCTTTACGGCAATCTCAGGTCCTATGCTGGCTGGGTCGCCCATGGTGATGGCGATGATCGGTTTTTTCATTATTTGTCTCTGGCTTCTAAGTGTACAATCTGTTTCAAACCATGTATCAGTTTTGCTTCTTCCTCCTTTGATTGAGGATATACCGGTGGCATCACATTGGACTCACATAATCCCAGTTCTTGCATCAATACTTTCAGGGCCCAAAGCGATTGGCCAAGGCTTCTTCCCTGCTGATAAAGATTTCCCAGGGCATCGGAAAGATGTTGCAATTCATAAGCCTTATCCTTATCATTCTGTAATGCTGCTCTATATAAGTCTGCATAGAGTTTTGTTTCAAAATTTCCTGTGCTGGGAACCAAACCATCAGATCCCATCAACAAGGCATCAGCAGATTTGGCTGCCCATCCAATGAAATGGCTGAAATCTTTCCTGTCCTTCCATAATTCAACTGACTGTTTCAATCGTTCTTCACTTCTTTCCGAATCTTTTATCCCAACGATATTCGGATGATGACTTATTTGATCAATGACAGGGATCGGAACAGACATATGAGTAGTAGAAGGAATATTGTATATCATCAAGGGTCCAGGAACGTTTTCCGCTAATTGTTCCAGGTATTTCAACATGGCTGTTTCGGTAAGTGCAAAATACGAGGGCAAGGTTGTTACCACTACATCTACTCCGTTCTCAAAGCTGTACCTGGCAAGATCAATCGATTCTTTTAAGGCATTCGATGAAATAGCACCATATAAAATGCTGCCCTGCTTTTTTAATTTGCCTGTCAGTTGTATAAACTCCTTTTTCATGGAAAAAGGAATAGAAGCCCCTTCACCTGTTGTTCCCAAAATAAATGGATCTACGCCACTGCTATAAAAATGTTCCCATATCCTGTCAACGGCCTGGTGGTCTAACTTAAGATCTGCTGTTAATGGCGTAACAGCAGGAATGACGACACCTTTATATTTCTTTTCTAACATCATTAAAAAGCTTGGTTATAAATTTTCACGGCATCTTCCAGGGTTACTTCCCTGGGATTGTTCTTAAGTAATCTTTGAACTTTCATTGCATCTTTGGCCATGCCGGGAATAGCCTCTTCATTCACTCCCGCATCACGAAGCCTGAGTGGCAAACCACACTGGTCTATAATTTCCTTTACTTTCTCCGCTCCCCTCCTTGCCGTTGTTACATCATCTTTTTGTTTTTCGCAGCCCAGGGCAATGGCAACATCAGCATACCGGTTTGGTGAAGCAACCAGATTGAACTCCATAACATAGGGCAACAACAGGGCATTGGATAATCCATGCGGAAGATGAAACATACTTCCTAAGGGATAAGACAAGGCATGCACAGCAGCCGTATTCACAGGCCCCAGGCAAATTCCTCCATACAGGCTGCCCAATGCGACAGCCGTTCTAGCCTCTTCATCCTTTCCATTTTCTACAGCTTCCACAATATTAGAAGCAATTAATTTCATTCCTTCATAAGCATACAGGTCGATTATAGGATGCGCAAACCTGTTGGTATACGCTTCGAGGCAGTGCGTTAATGCATCGATTCCTGTAGCAGCTGTTATTGAAGGAGGTACCGACATCGTGAGGAGGGGATCAACAATCACAACATCAGGTACTAAATATGGACTGATAATTCCTTTTTTCTGTCCATCGGTTTCGTCAACCAGGATGGCATTGGGTGACACCTCACTGCCCGTACCCGAAGTTGCCGGCAGACAGATCAGGCTTTTCTTTCGACCTCTCAGTAAGCCAATCCCCACATATTCCTCGAGTGCCTGTTCATTCTCCAATTGAGCTGCTACCAGCTTTGCAATATCCAGCACACTTCCTCCCCCGATGCCAATAACGGCATCAGGATTGAATGAAGAAACTTCCCGCATTAGTTTTTTAAAATCTCCAAAGCATGGCTCCTGGATAATACTTGTATCAATAGCTACTTTAACAGATTTACTTTCCAAACCGTTGACAACTTCATTTAACCGGGCAAGCAGGGGCTTAATGGTGATGATTAAAACTTTTTTCGCACCTAACTGAAAAACTTCATCAACCAACACACTCATATTTCCTTTACCAAAAACCAGTTTGTTTGGAAACCGAATGGTCAAATCACCGATCTTATTTTTTACAAGAATTTGTTCCATTATCAGGCTGAAATAAATTTTTTTTCTAAAGGAATATCCAGTCTTTCACACCATCCCAAAAAGCTCTCATAAATTTCATCCAGGGTCTTTTTCTGTTGCGGTGTTAGTTGTAAAACATGTGACCTGCTGATGAGGCGGACCGGCAAGCCCCTTTTTTGCAAAAAATATTTTGCACTCATGGGATAGGCTTCATGTATTAAAGGATCCACTCTTGTCAGTTCTGACTGCAACCATTTAACTTCTTCCTTCCTGTCTTGATTGTTGGCATGGTTACACATCCACACCATCACTTCCGGATAAAAGTTGCCGGAAATGGAAGACATCCCTTTTGCTCCCATTTGAAGAGAGCCAAGTGTGTTGGGTGTATGCGCATCATAAAACTCAAATTCCTCATGCCCCTTTATCACTTCCAGCTTTGCCCTGATCTGTAAGGGATCAATCGACGTGTCCTTATGATAAATTATGCGGTTGCTGTCCAATACAGATTTGAAAACTTCGGCCTTCAGAATTCTTTTATAAGGAGCCGGGCATTCATATAAGCCAAGAGGAATGTTACCGGTGAGATGGAACATTTTTTCAAAGTTTTTCAACAACACCGTATCATCGTCATCCACTTTGGCATAATGGCCTGTAATCAGAACCACTGCATCGATGCCGGTGTCATAGATCTTACGGGTGAATTCCGCTTTGTCTTCAATGGTTAATCCGAACGAACCGGTGGCAACTACCGGTACACGGCCTTTCACACAGTCCACGACGTGTTTTGTTAATTCCAGTCGTTCATCCTCGCTAATACTAAACATCTCACTGCTTAGACAATTGGCGAAGAAACCTTTCACTCCTGCAGCGAGGTAAAAATCAATCAGGACCGACACGACATCTAGGTCCACCTTTGCTTTCAGGTTGAAAGGAGTGATCATCACCGGAACAAATTTCTTTTCTTCGTTCATCATATCATTTCATTTTCACTTTACAATTTTATCGGTTCAGCCCTTCTTTCTTCAGCCGGCAGATCAAGGACCAATTTCTTTTTTCTTGCGGTGAGCAATAAACCTGTAAGAAAAATCGTCAGCGTGCCAATAACGATTACCATGTTATTGTTCAAAGGGTTTCTCAAAAAAGCATAACTTTCCGGGAGATTCACAGAAAAAGTCATCCACAAGATCACCATTACGCCGATCAATACGGCCGTAAATGCTTCCGAACTTCCCGTTCTACGACTGATGATACCCAATAAGAATAAACCCAGCATTCCCCCCGCAAAAATTCCTGACAGTTGCCACCATGCATCAAGTAAACTTTTTACTCCTATCATGGCAATGCCTGCCACCAGTCCGAGCAAGCCAAAAATGATTGTCGCCAGGTGAAGCATGAAAAGATTCCCCTTCTCACCCAAATCCTTTTTGAAGTATCGTTTGTAGATATCCATGGTGAAAACGGTGGCAGAGGCGTTTATACCAGAACTAATGGTACTCATGGCTGCAGAAAGCAAGGCGGAGATGATCAATCCTATCAATCCCGTTGGAATTTCCGTTACCATAAAATGCGGCATCACTTTGTCGCCGTAATCCGCTGGTTGCAACTGTGAAGCCAGTTGACTAATCTGCGCTGCAGAAGCATAGATGCCTAATTTTTCGGATGCTACCTGTTGTTTCACCAGATGGAGCAATTCCGGATGCATTTGATAGTAAGCAAACAAGGATGTTCCAATGATGAAAAACAATAAAGATGCAGGGACATACAACCATACGCACATCCAAACTGATTTGGAGGCCTGCTTCGAGGAAGTTGCAGCATGATAACGCTGAATGTAATTCTGGTCCATTCCAAAATTATTCAGGTTGATGAAGAACCCGTAAAACAGGATGACCCAGAATGTTGCCTGTGTAAAGTCCGGAGAAAAACTTCCCAGGCTGAATTTATGATTCGCCGAAGCAATGTTTATGATTTTTGAAACGCCCCCCATTTCTGAAATAATCAAAAACAAAATCAACACTGCCCCCAATGTTTTAATAACGCCCTGGACCACCTCCGTCCAGATGACTGCTTCCATTCCGCCCAGCACAGTGTATACAATGATACAAACACCCATCACGATCATTATAGTTGTCATAGGATAACCAATCATTGCCTGAAGGCTCAGGGCAATTCCAAAAAAAATGGTTCCCATTCTTGCGATCTGTGTGAGCAGGAAACAGATCACGGCATAGGTTCTTGCCCATGGGCCAAATCGTTTTTCCAAATGTGTGTATGCGGATACTTCTCCTGTACTCCTATAAAATGGAACGAAATATTTGGAAGCGATCCAGGCTGCAATGGGCATGGAAATACTAAAGACAAAAGAATTCCAATTGCTGCCAAATGCTTTTCCGGGCACGCCCAAAAATGTATTGCTGCTTAAAAACGTAGCATAAATGGAAAGTCCAATTGCCCATCCCGGAATTTTTCCGGAGGCCGTGGTAAACTGTACGGAACTTTTATTCTTCCTTGAAAAATAAAAACCAACCAATACCATGACCAGCAGGTAAAGCAGAATGATGGTGATATCCAGTACGGGCAGGCTCTTCACTTCATGCTCCTTTAATTTTTTAATCGTTCGAGGCAGTACTGGCCGGAGGTGCTGTGTATCCTTTCATAGCTGGCCATGCACCTTTCACAATTTTTTTTCCGGCCAGTTTTGAAGGGTCAATCTTTACATATTTAATTCTTTGTCTTCTCCAGGTATACACTATATGCACCATTCCATCCCTGCTCTGAATGATAGATGGATAGGAATACTGGCTGATGGGAGAATCTTCCAATATGGCAGCTGCATACCAGGTTTTTCCATCTTTCGACCAGGCGAGATTAAGCGGCGTTCTCGCACCTTTACCGCCCTTTGCATCAGCCGGCGGCAATACGTGATTGTATACCAACAGTTGCCTCCCATCTTTTAAGGTGACTGCGTCTGTGCCAGAATTATTATTAGGCAGTTCCGTCTTCGTTAGCGCGGACCAGGTTTTTCCATTGTCGGATGACCATGCCTCCATCAATGCTCTTTGCTGACTTCTCGCCAGAATTTGTATCCTGCCATCTTTGTAAGTCAGTATAGAAGGTTGAATGGCCTTTATTGTTTTCCCATCATTGATGGGCCCAATCATGCTCCATGTTTTTCCTTTATTTGCCGATGCTTCAAAATGAACTTTCCATCCATCTCCTTCCGTGCTTGATGGAGCCAGCAAAATCCCATTCGGTAAAAGCACGGGTTTGTTTTTTACAGGGCCGATAGATCCTCCTATGTCAGACAATAATTTTGCTGCCGACCATGTTCTTCCCTGATCCGATGAAGTTTTCATCCATCCCTTCCATGCAGCCGGACTGGGTCCTGTTTTATAGAACAGCAAGAGATCGCCGCCGGGGACCTGGTATAATACAGGATTCCAACAGGCATAACGGATTGTATCATTGACAATGCCATTAGCCACAGACACAGGTTTGGTCCAATGATCATTCTCCTGTCTGCATACCCAAATTTCAACATCCGGATTCCTTTCCCTGGTGCCTCCGAAAAATGCAGTCACCAGCCCTTTAGGCGTTTCTGCAATAGTGGCTGCGTGACATTCGGGAAATGACGCGGTATCATAAATGAATTCATCAACCAATATTCCTGTTTTCCATGGGTTTGTTTTTTGTGCCCGCATACCCAGGAAAAAAAATAGCAGTAATGACATCAACAATCCTGTTTTGAGCTTCATCATTTTAATTATTTTGTTTTTGCTTCTCAGCGGCTTTTTTTGCTTTCACGCCATCCACATAAGCCTTGAACAGCTGGTGCCAGTTTCTCCCATTGCTATTTAGATATTGTTCGCATTTCGTTTTATAAATTTCAAAAATGGCAGAAATTTCCTTTATGTTCTTGTAGTCGATCGCCTGCTCCCGTGCCTGTTTTAAGTAAACAAGTATTTGTGCTTCCTCTTCCGGTTTCAAATCAGGAACAATGGCTCTATAACCCTGGAGCGTGAAGGCTACTTTACCAATGGTGTATTTATCTAAAACAGCCTCCACTTGTCCGGTACTGAGCTCCTTGTTCAAAATATTCATCAGGGAATCATGAACCGATTTGGGCATGGCGGAATTTGCAATGATATCCCGGTCCATTTCAGACAAACGATTGCCTGTGGCAGGATTGATGCCGGCAGGAACCGTTGACGACGGGTGATCGTTGTGCCAGTCGCGAACCGCTTTCAAATGGGTGGCAATGGCCAACTTTACTCTTTCTTCTTTAGCCACATCATTTAGCTGTAAAGCATTCACCCATTCGCCGGCTTTGGCTACGATACCTGCATCAGATTTTACGGTAGCATCAGCAGCAGCAAATGAAACCGGGTTTTTATCCTGCGCAAATGAGCTGGTGGCACAGAGAGTAAAAAGAGCCAGGGCCAAAATTTTTATTCGCATCCTCATAACTGATGATTTTAATTGATCAAACTGTATTATCACTATTTATTTTTTTTGCGTATCCTAAAATCAGTTCATTTTCCGGTCAGCCTGTAATCGCTCACCTGAAAAGAATAATTACCGCTGCCAATTTCAAATACTGCCTTGCCGTTTTCCATTCTCAAAAACCTAACTCCCTCCGATGAAGAAGCGAGGCCTGCCCCTTCCTTCACGTCATTTTCGTTGGCTGGTATATAAATGACGGCGCTTGCATTTGCGGGAACAGAAATATTCCAATTCAATTGTCCATTTTCTTTTTTCCAATACGTTTTAATGATGCCGCAGGGAGATCGATACCAAGCGTTCACATAAGAGAGATCCACCTGGAAGGAAGGCTTCATGATAATTTTCCTGAATCCCACCTCACTGGTATCGGATTGAATGCCCGCCAGGTTTTCGTACATCCAAATGATCAGATCACCTAAGAGCATGACGTGGTTTTGCGAATTCATTTTGGGATCAGCAGTATTTCCATTCCATAATTCCCAAATTGTGGTGGCACCGTTTTTCACCATATAACCCCAGCTGGGATAGGTATCGTTGCTGGCGAGTTTATAAGCAATATCTGCACGATTGAATTTTGTGAGCCAGCGCATCAACCATTGCGTTCCGATAACACCGGTACTGATATGACCACCGTTTTGGATTAAAATTTTATCAGCAATATTCTTAAATACCTTCTCTTCATCATTTGCCGTAACCATATTAAAAGCCAGGGGAAGAAGATTGGCTGTAACGGTACCATTGCTGTATTGCGCAGTGGTGCCATGATAAAATTTCCTGTTGAATGCCTCTTTTACTTTAATGGCTTCTGATGCAAAGCTGAAGATGTCACTCTCATTATGCGACAACCTTGCAAACTTTTGCATTAGGTTCAGAAAATAATAATAGTAAGCTGTAGCAATCAGTTGCGGATCGGTGAGCCTTGCTGTATCCTTTGCATGAATGAGTTCAGGAGATTCCGGCGGAACGCACCAATCGCCATAACTGTCTTTCGTCATAATGAAACCCGGCGTCAGGTATTTTGCCTTCATGTACTTCATCCATTTTTTCATGGAAGAATAATGTGTAAGAATGGGCTGCCTGTCACCATATTGCCGGTACAGCATATCTGCAATGGTGAGGTAGGCGCCGGGCCAGGTCATGTTGTCCTTGTAGTAATACCAGAAATTCGGCGCCACATCAGGAATATTTCCCTCTTCCCTTTGAGCATCCTGAATATCATTGAGCCATTTTGCATAGAGCCGGTTGTTGTCCAACAAAAAACTTTCTCCATAAGCGCCCATGGTTCTGTCGCCCAGCCAGGGTTGTCTTTCATTTCGCTGCGGACAATCAATGGGCATTCCCTTATAATTACTCCGGATACCCCAATATGCATTTTTGTGAATCTGATTGATGGTATTGTTGGAGGTTTCCAGCGCACCAATAGTGGGAATGTCATCATAAATTACTTCGCCGGTAAAATCCTTTGTGGTGGGAGATCCGGAATAACCAGTTATTTCCACATAACGAAACCCATGAAACACAAAGCTGGGATGCCAGCTCTCCTGTCCTTCGCCTTTAAGAGTATATACATCGGTAACTTTTGCGTCGCGAAGGTTTGCCGTGTATAATTCACCATTGGGTTGAAGGCTTTCTGCAAATCTTAATTTAACCTTCTCTCCCCTTTTTCCCTGCACCAGCATCCTGAGCCATCCCGCCATATTCTGGCCCATGTCGAGAATATATTTGTCAGAAGCCATCTGCCTGATGGAAACTGGCTGGATTCGCTCCATCACTTTCATGTTCTCATTCATCTGCGCTTTTAATTTTCCGCCTGGCTCCTTCACTAATTGAACATGCAACCATTGGCTATCATCGAAGCCGGTTTGATCCCATCCTGCAAATTCTTTTGTAGCATCATATTCTTCACCATCATATTCATTGTCCGTCCTGATCGGTCCATCAGCAGTGACCTTCCATGTTTCATCACTGCAAATGATTTGTTTGGTACCATCGAAGTATTCAATTTCCAGCTGCAGGATCATTTTGGGAAAACCGAAGTTGTGCCATTTCTGTGGTTTATAGTTTTGCCGCATGGTAAAAAACCTTCCATTGCCCAAAACAGCCGCGATGATATTTTTTCCCTGTCTCAGAGATTCGGTAACATTAAATGTGTTGTATAATATGGTTTTGCTATAATCCGTGGCACCCGGAGCCAAAACCTGCTCTCCCATTCTTTGGCCATTTATATATAATTCATACAGACCTAAACCTGAAATGTACATGGTGGCCTTTCTGATTTTTTTACTTGCCTTTATTTCTTTTCGAAAATATCGGGCAGACAGCCGGGCAAACATGTTGATGCTATCCCAGGGAAATGCTTTGTCCCATCCAATCCATTTTGCTTTCCAGTCGGAAGCATTTAATAAACCCATGGTGAAGGAGCCCGGTGAACTCCAACCTGATTCGCCTTTATTTGTCCAGGCCCTTACCTTCCAGAAACATTCCTGCCTGCTGGTTAGTGGTTTGCCTTTGTATGGTACTAAAGAAGATTGATCTGTGCTTATTTTTCCCGAGTTCCAAACATCTGGTTCATTATGGGACAATTTTTCCAGCGAAGAAGCAACCATGATCTGATAAGTGGTCTGATTAACTCCCCGTTGTTCGGAAACAATTTCCCAACTAAACCTGGGACTCCTTACATCGATTCCCCGAGGTTCTGTCAACATCTCGCATTTCAATCCCCCAACGTTTATGTTATCTGAGGCCAGTGCACCGGTTGAAGAAAAAACCATGTTGAAAAAAAACAGTATGTAACAAATCTTTTTCATCAATTAGTTATTGATCGGCCCTGAAATCAAAATACAGTGTGATAGATAAGGAACGTGAAGGGTCTTTTTCATAATCGTAAAAACTATTTTTCATACCCATGGGACCCGTTGTTTCCGCTCTCTGACTTTTTGTACCAATGGCTGGAATACCCTGCATAAACGAAATATCTCCGTTGGGAAATAAGGGCTCATAATTATGCCATTGATCCGTTTTATAGGCAGCTGAATACAGGCGCAGAAACAGATCCTCATTTTCCGTGTACACAGTAAAGGGTTGCAATGTTGTAAGGAAGCGGCACCAGTACATCTTTGAATAATAACCTTTGAACTCAGGATACACCCAGCTTTCCGCCGTTTCGGTATTGTTGTATTTTTTGTCCCAGACGCCGAATTGACCTCCCTTCAAGCGGTTCTTCCAAACGCGATAAGGCCCGTTGCCCAGGTATTCAACCCCAAGGATCTGATCTTGCGGCAAGGAAAAATTTACGCCATCAAACCAGGTATAATATTCAGCCGGGAAATAATGAACCTGCATTTTAATAATGCCGGAAGGATAGATGACCCATTGCAAAGTGTTGTAATTCTTTTTTCGGTCGAATGTTGATTCGATAACTAACGTGTCGGCATTGAACCGGTAAGTGAAGTTGGAAAAATTATTGACGGCTTCCTGTACTTCAGGCCCGTGATTAAAAGGAAATTGGCCCTTCGCATTCCTTATTTCAACCAAAGAACCGTTTTGCCTGTTGATGCGGATTTGAATTTGGTTGACATCAACATGATACGTGGAATCCTGTTCAGAAATGGAAGCTTTAGCGGTAGATTTTGCCTGAAGAAGTTCTTTTACAAAGTCCGCCGGCCTTGCTATGGGGAAACTCCAGGTAAAAATCTCCCTGCCGTCATTTCCAAAAGCAGTGACGTACAAAACATCATACGCTTTCCAATTCAAAGGAAGCTTCAATTTTAAAACGCCCTTTTGCCCGGCTGCTATATTGGGGGAGGCAGCACTTCCTTTTAATTCGGCCAAAGAAGAACTACGAAAACTTTTTAATCTCCACTTGAATTTGCATTGAGAAATATTTGTAAAGAAATAACGGTTCTCAATATTGAAAGAGCCAGTAAAATCATTGGTGATCTCCTTCTTTTCAAAATGCACCGGACTCCAGATCTCCCTGATGGCAAAATAGCTTCCCTCTTTTTCATGGAAAGGACCTACTATACCATCAGCGCCATGAAACTTATCCGTATCTATCGAATCAGCTTTATCTTTCCTCACCACGCCTTCATCCGCCAGATCCCATAAAAAACCACCAGCACTGAGCGGATCATTCCACATCTTTTCCCAATAGTCCTCCAGTCCGGCACCATGACCTCCATCAAACCATCCATGCAGAAATTCAGTGGGCATCACAATCTCATGCCCGGCATTGTAATTGGCAATCCCATAATTGTATTCACGATAGTGTTGTGTTTCGATGCCATTGAATAATTGCCAGGGATGGATCACCACACGTTTTTGAATGTCGTATTCGTCAAATAAAGGATCAAGCTCCAGATTGTGCCCTCCCTCGTTACCATTATCCCAAAGAACGATGCAGGGATGATTGAGGTCGTGGTCCACCATTTCTTTTACCAGCTTTGCTCCTGTGGGCGTATCATAATGTCCATGCCATCCGCCCAGTTCATCCAGCACAAATAAGCCCAGCGAATCGCAAACATCGAGAAAATGGGTATCAGGAGGATAATGTGACATACGAACTGCATTCATGTTCATGTCCTTCATCATCGACACATCTTCGATGCTTATTTGTTTACTCGTGGTTCTTCCTGTTGTAGGATAAAAAGAATGCCGGCAAACTCCCTTCATCTTCACTTTTACTCCATTCACATAGATTCCATCACGTTGTTTCACTTCCACTGTTCTGAAGCCAAATCTCTGAGCGATGGTATGAACAATTATTCCGCTTTTTTGCAAACTAAAAACTGCTTTGTATAGATTTGGAAATTCAGGTGACCAGGGCTTTATCCCCTTCAGGCTTTCAAGCGCAAGAAAAGTATTCCACGCATTGTCATTTATATTCTTCGCCTTAAAATGGGCAATTTTCAAATTCTTGCTGTCGTAAATGTCAGTAAATATTTCGAAATCTCCTTTACCTTCGGTAGTGCTGATATCGGCAATAAAATTACCATTAGCTTTTGCATCTATGGCAACTCTTTCGATATGTTCGCGAGGTAAAGCTTCCAGATAAACAGGACGAAATATTCCGCCGAATATCCAGTAGTCTGCCCTGCGTTCTGCTGCATTCACCGATTCATTCGCCGAATGCTTTGAAACCGTTACTTCCAACAAATTCTTACTTCCAAAATTCAGCAGTGGGCTAACATCATATTTAAATGCATAAAAAGCTCCCTGGTGTATGGGTCCTGCAGATTTTCCATTCAGTTTTACTTCAGCATCGGTCATCACACCTTCAAAGACAAGCTCAATGGTTTTATTTTTCCAGGAAGCAGGAACCATGAATTCGTATTTATATAAACCTTGTTCCCTTCCCTTGACATTATCCTTGTCCAGGCCATAATTGTACTTGCCAAAACCCTGTAATTCCCAGCAGGAAGGAACGGGGATCGTGGTCCACTTCCCAGAATTCATTCCATCGGTACAATAGAATTGCCAATTGACCGTGTTATCGCTTCCGGTGCCGGAAAGATATTGTGTCTCTGTTTTCTGCGCACTTATTTGATTCGCTGCGCAAAAAACGAGAAAAAAATATGACACAATCATTTTCATAGCTAGAGAACTTTTTCTTTTGCCCAATCTTTTTCGTCTGTGCTAAAAGGAAGAGCCGGCAATCCTTCGCTGTTACATAAATTAGCTTGAGCAGCTTCGTTCCAACCAAAACGCACATACTTCGGAGACCTGATTTCATTTGCCCATACAACCACCCTGCCATTTCTGATCTCCGCTGTTGCAGGAACGAATTTTTCATCAGCGCCGGCTATAGCAAACCAATTCAAAGGCTGTCGATCATTACTGATTAAGCCCTTACCCGTATTCGCAAATTCAACTTCTAGTTTATTATCCTTAATGGTAATTTTTTTAAATGCGGGCCCGGCATATACTATATTTTTATGATAGTCCCGGGCAAGGGCAATCAGTGCAAGTCTTTCACCAACTTTCCATTTATAAGTGGGATGAAGATCATTGATATCATCTGCGAGGTCCGTTGTTGCAGCCATGCCTGTGTGTGGAAGAGATAATGCAGCTTCCTGCGCCTTCCAGAATCTTGGGAGGGTTTCTTCATCCAATGCAATTTTGCCCTTGCTTTTGGAATAGTAAAACGGAGCAATTTGCACAAAATAAAATGCCGCATCCTTTTCATTCCAAAGTTGCCGCCAGCTATTGATCAGGTGAAGAAATTTTCTGGAGTACGAAGTTGTCTCGTTTAAAAAGCAATTTGTTTCTCCCTGGTACCAAAGGAAACCCTGCACCGTAAATGGCGCCAATGGTTTTATCCAACCTGTATAAAATTTTCCGGGTTGGGTTTCATCCACCTTGAATGCGGGCCCTTCGTTCAAAGGCTTACCAGACATCCAGGGTTCGATGGCACTTCCCGGCACAGCGGAAGAGATCACACCAATGGGCACATGCAATTCCTCAAAAAGTTTTTTTGCAAAAAAATATCCTGCCGCAGAAAATGCCCTTAGCGCTTCACCATTTGCTTCCTTCCACCCTCTATTGACGTCACCAGGTTTTAGTAAATCACGTTTCACCAAAAAAAGACGGATATCCGGATAATTTTCTTTTGTCAGTTCAACTGAGTCAATTCCCTTGCTCTTTCGTGCATTGGCGAACCTGGTCTCTTTCATCATCGTGTATTCCATATTGCTTTGCCCGGAACAAAGCCACACTTCCCCGACCAAAATATTTTTTAAAGAAATGGTATCATGGTTTCCAACAATTGTCATGACAGCAGGTTTGCCAGAAGCAGCCATTGGATCCAAAACGACTCGCCAATTCCCTGAATCATCCGCGACGGATGTTTTTGTCTGCTTCTCAAAATTCACCGTAATCTTTTCTCTCATTCCCGCACTACCCCAAATTACCACAGGTTTGTTTCGCTGTAGCACCATGTTATCGCCAATTATTTTTGGCAGCGCGATTCCTGCCCTTGCATGAAAGGAATGCAATACAAAAACCAGAATGATGAGCGCTTTATATTTTCCACATGCAAACAGCATCTTACCGCTCCGATGTTTTAAACGAACTGATATAATACACCGCCTTTTTATCCTGTTCCCCTCCGCTCGGCAAATCAAAATCCTGGTCGGTTGGCGTGTCCGCATTGGGAAAACGACGCACATGACCAGTCCGGAAAACCACCCGGTCAATGGATGCCAGCGGTTGAAAAAACAAACCCGGCGATAATTGTTTGCCGTTCACAGTTACTGTATAAAAACGGGTATCACAATTCAATTCAACCCTGATATGATAGGTTTCACCCGCATGATACTTCATCAGGTTTTTGTCGCGATAGCCCGCCTTGGTGATCAAGCTTCCGGCAGAATCAAAAGATAACCGCACACCCGCATTTCCCTGGGCGTTGGTAAACTCTATATCCAGCCATCCAAATTCATTTTGTTCAGGCGTGATGGAGAATTCGGTAATGATCCTTTTGGAAGATGGAACGATCCTTTCCGCTTTTGCGTAATCAAAGGGGTCCCAGTCTTTCAATGTAAGTGCTTTTGTTCCATCGGTCATTTTATCAATCGAAACGGGTGTCCACAACCCGCTGTTGTAATTCCAAAAGTTCAATTCTTTTCCCTCAGGCATCTGGTTGAACACTTCATTCACCTGCTGTGTTACTTTATCAGTAACAGGAACGGGAATAGATGCTATCCAGATATCTTCTTTGTTCATGCTGTATCCCACCCAAAGATTTCCATCGGGTGGAATGCCGTCACCCTCAGTAATACCACGAACGTATTGGGGTCCGTAAGACTTATACGCACCACCATACCGCATGGACGTGATCTCGCCGGTTACCAGCAAAAGATTTTTATAATTCAATCCGTCATCACTGACAGAAATGGCCAAAGGCCAGCGAAACTCTGAGGGATTATACACCGTAGCATATTTGCCATCAGAGGTTTTTTGTCCCCAGATCTTTGCATTACTGTTGACAAACTTCGGCGCACGCAATGGATTATACAGCCAGGACTTTCCTTCATCTTTACTGATCGACGTCAATGCATTTTTCCAAAGTCCCACTACTCTTCCATCCGGCAAATGATACCAGCTAAATGCTTTCAGATCTTTTTTCAGGGGAATGAGAGGATCGTCCCGGTCTGCTTCTTCCACCCATTGCTGCACTTCAAGGGGCTTAGACAATAATTCATCACAGGCTTCCACAAAACCTTTGTCCTTGCTGGATGTATAAAATGGATAGGTGGTATTTTTCTCGTTCCATCTTTTGTTGTAGTGAATAAAATAAATCGGTCCGAAACTTCCGTCTTTATAAATCTCACGAACGGCCCTACCAATTCCGTTTCCATCGTTGGGATCATCATGCGGCCCCAAAACAATTCCATAAAATGCCAGGGTGAGCAAACGGTTTTTCTTTGAAACATAAAAACCCATTCGCTGGTGATTCACTGAAAGCAGATCCTTCGCTACTTCTGTCCTATCCGGCTTTGTGGTTCCGTCGGGAATTTTGTAGGGAGGAAAAATGATTGTCGGATCCGTCCAATGGTACCCATCTTTTGATGTCATGAGAAGAGTTCTTCCAGGCGGTACATGTTCTCCCACCGGATTACTCAAATACTGCAAATAGAACTGATTGTTCCAGTAAGCAAGCATGGGCTGATGGCTGTAGGTCCAGTTGGTTCCACCGGCCCATTCAGGATGTTCCCTGTTTGCCCTAAATACCTGAATATTGTGCACGCCCACCGCGGGCGCCAGTTGTCCATGATGATAATCCACATTCACCAATGTTGATCCTGTATATCGAACCGTGTCCTGTGCATTTGCCTTTTGAGCAGCGGCAAAAACAAAAGATGCCGAAAGAAGGAAAAAAGAAAACTTTAATCTGGCAATATTCTGTTTCATTAATCTTTGTACTTGGTTGAGGGTAAATTTTATGAACCAGACTGCATTGCTGCTATGGCCTCCTGTTGCGTCGCACTACCTTCAGGGTCCGGTAATTCTAATCATCATTTTCGACCTTCACTATTTAATCACCATTCTTTCACCCATGCGATGGGCTTCTACCTCAGAGCAACAATCAATCTCTAATTTTTATTTCACTGCTTCCATCCAGGCCTGCGCCATCAGCCTGGCTCCTGCTAAAGTGGGGTGTACGCCATCTGCTGTCCAATACACTCCTGGTGCTTCTTTTTGCGCTTTATCGTAAACAGACTGGTAAGGGATAAAAACAGCATCGTAAGATGCGGCAATTTCTTTTGCCGCGGCACGGTATTCATTGAACTCAGGGAACCATTTTTCGTCTACGGCTTTAATACCTGTAACAGCATAGGGTTCACCAATGATCAATTTTACATTAGGCAGACTTTGCTTCGTTCTATCGAGCAAGGCCTTATAGTCTTTACGGTAGGTATCAACAGTACCATCATATTTGCCCAGGATCTTATGCCAGAAATCATTGACGCCAATTAATATGCTCAGGACATTGGGTTTGATGTCCAGACAATCTTTGTCCCAGCGCTCTGCCAGTTGATATACTTTGTTCCCGCTGATTCCTCTATTGTAAACTTTTAAATTTTTATCGGTGTATCTAAATAATAGATCAGACCCCGCAATCATGGCATATCCACTTCCCAACTCGCTTGCTGCATTGAAAGAAGGATCATCTTTTTTTCTTCCGGCATCCGTAATAGAGTCGCCCTGGAAAAGAATGATGTCATCCTTATTGATCGTTACTTTCTTCTTTTTGGCAGTTTGGCCGGTATATGCTGCTGATACCATTTGTGGAATCGTAAGCAGGCCCGCCGAAGCCAGAGAAGTAGTTTTCAAAAAATTTCTGCGTGAAGAATGATTTTCTGCCATGATCAAGCGTTTTGTTTGGATAAATTCTTCAGAATATTTTTGATCGTTTTTTTCTTTACCATGAAAATGGTTCCGTGTTTATGGCCCTGGGGAAGACTTACTTCCCTGGAAACATCATTAAAAGTTTTAAAATCCCTTGTTTTCATGGCTCCGAAAATCTTGTCGCGGTATTGATCATAATAGATCAAATAATCGTCTCCTACTTTAGCTACTGTTGGGCCTTCACTAAAAGGTGGAGTAAAAGGCTCAGATGCTTTGGTGTAAGGACCCAGGGGATTGTTGGCAAAAGCAACCCTGATGTTTCTATAGGGTCTCGTATTATCTTTCACTACCAGTACATAATCGTTCTTGCCCCGCTTTACAAGTTCTGCATCAATGGCGCTAAAACCGGGATCCAAAAACAATTTCGCATCTGAGAATGTTTTAAAATCTTTGGTAGTAGTATAATACAGGCGATGGTTATTGTTTTCATCCTCCTGTCCTTTCGCAAATCGATAAGGAATGGTTGATGCCCAGATAATAATAAACTGTTTACCCTCATCATCATAAAATAACTCCGGCGCCCACACATTTACGGTTGTGGGTTCGTTCTGCATCACCGGAATGCTTCTCTCCTCACTCCAATGGACAAGATCTTTTGAACTGGCATAACCAAAGGACCTGGACCCCTTCCAGGCACTTGTAAAAACCAGGTGATACGTTCCATCAGGGCCCTGGACAATAGAAGGGTCTCTCATTACATTGCTATCGACAGTGGGCTTTAAGAACGTAGTGTCAAAATCTTTCCAGTGATATCCATCATAGCTATAAGCCAGCCGCAGGCCGGCAGTAGCGGGCTCCCTGAATGTAGAAAACAAATAAGCTTTTTGATTGCATGAAGCCAGACATACAACAAAAAAAACAACCGCAAGATTTTGTTTCAACATTCAGTTTTCATTTTTCACTTTCCAAAACCAAAACCCAATCATTCCCATCTTTTTGTTCACCCGGCGGATCAAATTTCCTGATGCCTGTGTTGACAAAACTTCCAATCGGCTTTTTGCTTCCGTCCCTTGGACTATACCAACTTGCTTTCACATTGTTTCCTCTGATCTTTCCCATATTCAGTTCAAAAGGCCGTCCGGTATAATCATAAACGAATGCATAATCGTTCCCTCGTGTTGCAGCAATGTAATGATACTTCTCTCCCTGCCCGCCTGAAACAAGCGACTGGTCGGGCACCCTGTCGAAATATGATTGGGATAAAATCAGTTTTTTCAAATAGACCATGTCCTTTGCACCTTCATCGTTCAGGGCGATGTACCAATATTTTTTCGAACCATAGGCACTTCCTTTATCCGTGGGTTTGTGAAACTGCATGATGCTGTTATGACCATAGGTATGCCCGGCCGCACCTGCAAACACAGACCAGTATGCATAACGCCGTACATCATCAGCCTGCCAATAAGCCTTTGTTGTATCGTGCAAACCGTGAGGAATTAATTCATAAGATGGTTCGCCGTCAATGGTTGGCCGGACGGGCTGTAAATTATAATCAATGTTTACAAACTTGTAGTTATCGGGACCAAACCGGTGTTCGGTTAAAGATGTATCGAGGTCATAACTTTTGTGGCCCGATTGAAACATGTTGAAATCGAGCCAACCCTGCTTTTCAAAATATTCGCTGGATGAAGTTCTTCCGAAGGGATGGAAAGAGACCAGGCGATTGGGATCATTTGCCTTGAGCGTAGTACCTATGATGTTCCAGGTAGCGGAGGAATCAGAGCCTTTGGTATCACCACCATTCAGCCAGATGATATTCCACCTGCTTTTGTACCGGTCTGACAACCATTTTGCATAACGGGCAGCTTGCTCCCTGTTTACAAATCCTGCTTTAATATTGCTGCCCCAAACAGGAACCATGGCCATGTACAAACCTTTACTGGCGGCCAGGTCAACGATATAGTCAACATGGTCCCAGTAATCATATTGATTCGGATCCGCAGAATTATTTCCACTGGTAACCAGCGGATGCGCCACATTCTTATGGATCAGGGCAGAATCTCCATACACATTAGCTGCAGTCACAGAATGAAGAACCATTACCTGAATCACCGTAAAGCCTTTCCTCCTCCGATCTTCTAAATATTTTTCCGCCTCTTCCCGTGTAAGTTTTGAAAATAGCAGCCATCCCGTATCGCCCAACCAGAAAAACGGATTCCCATTTTGATCCGTGAAAAATCTATGATTAGATGAAATCTTTAACCTTCGCTTATCGATCGTTTGCGCAAACAAATTGGATACGGCAAATGAAAAAATAAAAATAAAAACAATACGCTTCATCCTGATAATTCTAAATTATTTTACTTGAAATCCACAGTACAGCAGGTGATTGCTGCGGGGGAGAAAATTCCTGTGCGCCTCCACTTATTTCTTTTACGGAGGATAGTTTCCCGGTTTTTGGATCGATCCAATTTACTTTGAAAGTACCATTTGAAAGATTCAACCGGATGGGATCGTTGGAACTGCAATAAACAATGTAACCTTTCCCATTCGTCAATACCCATTGCTTATTCGAACTGGTTTGAACAGTGTGCATGGAGGATGCATCATCCAAAAACTCCTGCGGCAATGAGGGCAATACAGCCATAGAACCTGTAGCCATGAACACGGCCCATCCAAATTCATCATAACTGTCGCCCGAATACATGACAGCTTTGTCCGGAAATTTCTGCCTGTACTCGCTCACTGCTCTATACACCTGTTCAAAAGAAGTTTTCTTTGGTTTCAATAATCGTGCATGCTGGCGTGGCGCCAAATTCTGTCCGCCTTTGGGCTCATACGTGGTTCCGTCAAACTGGTAGTGCCAGTAACGGATGTCAATAACATTGATAACTGACGAACGTTTTTTATCAGCAAGAATTGCATCCTGAACATCCTTTGTCGTTGCCAATCCAATGAGCTCTCTTTTTCTGTTTTCCTTTTCCCACTGGTCAATCACATCTGTCCAGAATTGTACAAAATGCAAAGGGCCGGTATATTCCGCTGCAATCAATTGAATGACCCCGCTATTGTCCTTGAAATTATTCAGGCATTGCCGGATGAATAATTTGTGCAATTGTTTGCGTACGGCATTGGTGGTATCACAAAACTGATCTGCATAAAAAATACGTTTGTCCCCGGCAAAGTTTACCGGCTCTACAAATCCGGTGTTATTGATATTGTTGGCCGATCGCCAGGGGAAATCAACATAGTGCGCACCTGCTTCAATGATATTATGCTGGAAGTAATTGTTGTGAACCAGCACCAGGCCTTTTTGATCCGCGAGGTCTGCAAATTGTTTGAGACGGCCCCAGTACCATTTATTATATTTGGTAAGATCGTATTTGCTCAATCCATCCCAGGCAGTGTCTTTTCCGGTTCTGGCAAAAGGCAATTCGTAAAAAGGAGGCCAAACCTCACCATTCATTCTTCTGATGCGCTCATGATCATCTCTACGACGATCATACCACAAACCATAATTCTGTTCCAATGCAAGAAAGTTATTTGCCTTCATCCAGTCTGTTAGTGAGTCCAGATCATCCGTTAACCCCCAGCCGGTTCTTCCGGGAACATACCGGGTGATAGCGGGCTTCATTTTGATAAGGTTTGCAGACATTACATCCCCGTTCCACCAGGGAACTTCGCTTCTGTTTCCGATCACAACTTCATTCGCTCGCACCAACCATCCATTTTTTATCTGAAGGGGGGCCGCCAGTTTAATGGAAGCAATTTTTTCAATCCCTATTTGATCTATTGTCTTTACTCCGTTTGCATTTGTTGGAATGGATTCACGTTGAGAAGCTTCATCAATCCATTGCCAGAGCAACAACAAAGGTTGTTTTGCTTTTTCTGTCAGGTCCATGGCTACGCTCACCGGAGGACTACTGGATGCTTCCGTTTCCACAGGCAATAAATAGGCATGATTCAAAACATCACCACCCAGCCTGTTGGATAATTGCGCAAAGTATAAACTTCTTGGCCTGATCTGTTCATTCGAGCTTTCCCAATAACCATCACCTCCAAATTGGGCCCAGGAACCAAAGGACCAATTGTTGGCAGTGGGTGGTTTATAGCAATCGATTTTTGCAGCAGAACATTGCCAAAAAACACTATTCGCTGCACTCCAGCCGGCACCACGTCCGTCTTGTTCCAGGTTGGCAAACCGCAAGGCATTACCATCAATGTTTACTATGTCAAACAATACTCCGGATGCCCAACTATCGATGGCCCCCGAGAAACTGTATGGCAATACAGATTGACATTGAACAAATGCATTGGGTCCCGGCGCACAAAATCCTACAGCAAAATCATGATAACCATTTTCGGCATAGCAACGCAGAAAAAAGGTTTGCTGCCCTGACGTTAGAAATGTATACCGACGCTGTCCGCCAATTTCAGAGACAGGTTCCAGTGATTTGCAGTCCTCTACTGTAATGCGTTTTGTTGATTCCAATAAATTCACGGCGGAACCTGCAAAATGTTTAAAGTTCACCTGCCGAACCCAGGCATCTTCCGTATTTTCCATGGTAACAGCCATCCAGCGATGCGCTTCATCTTTTGGATTGCCTGCATCGAAAGCAGATTCCAGACTTAAATTCTCAATGCCCAGATTTTGAATCCGGCCAGGCCATGAGTAAGATGAAATGGTTGACGTGCCGTAGGTGGTGTCAAGTGCAGTAGTTAAGGGCGCATCCAAAGTGATCGTGTTGCCATTAACTGAAACTATTTTTCTATCGAAATACAGATCTCTTTCACCGGCTTTCCATCCAAGAGCGCTAATTCCGCCACCAAATGTTTCCGTATGTAAGGCCTGGATCCATTTTAGTGTTGATGGACGATGTATGATCACAGGATCGCCTTCTTTAAAATTGTTGGGAGAGGGTACAGAAAGCCGGGTCGCACCCACGGGCACATAAGCATCTGCAATGGAGATTTCCTTATTTACCATCTTATTGTTTACACCCAGGATTCGGATCAGCGTTAGACGATCAGTGCCATTGCCAAGCAGAGTGGTTTGATTCACTCCACTTCCACGCAGCACAACTCCTGATGAAGTCATCTTCAGCTGTCCTTCTATTTTGTATACTCCCTTTTGTAAAAGAACGGCTCCGCGAAAACCATTTTTATCCAAAGGCAATGAAGCCACGTAATCGAGGGCAGACTGAATTCGAAGTGTGGCATCACCATTTACAAAAGGAACAATCACCTTTATGGGAACATCCGGAATGGATTTTTCTCCGGCCATGTAACCCGCATAGGAAAAATCAGGAACACGGTTGCCGAGGGAATCAGGAGTGTACGCTATTTGTCCATTGGATTGGACGATGATAGGTGCTAAAGTTTTTTGTTTTTTAGCCTGAGCAAAAACAAAACAGGAAGACAGGCAGGCCACCAGCAAAATGGAGGAGCGAAATGCCTTCCTGCTATTTACAGATTCAATCACTATTCAATTTCGTTATTAAGTGGTACTAAACTATTTGGTTGGAGTTGATTTTACTGTGAGAGATTTATTTGAAGCAGTGGTAGCTGTGACATTTTTAATATCCACCACACTGTTCAAAAATTCTTCAATGTTCGTATAGCCGTCTTTGTCACGGTCTGCAGAAGCATCGTGCGCGTCCTTTGGATTTAAACCATGTTTTACTTCCCAATCATCAGGCATGCCATCGCCGTCGGAATCCTTATAAGGAACTCCTTTGTATTCTGGATAACCACCTACCTGCACAGGGTCAGTAATGATCCCGACTTTGTACGAATCGATGGGCAAGCGGCGATGCTCAAATTGTTTTTCAGGAAGCTTGACATTGGCAAGTGCGTTAATTTTTCCTGTTCTCACCTGTTCGGTAATTCTTTGATCAACTGCATCTCTTCTTGGTAAAGTGGCGCCAGCATTGTTCAACACATATTGATAAGCATCCTGGGCAGGCATGATGGTGAGTTGGGCCATGGGCAAAGGTTTGGTCACCTTCATGTAATCTGTGTACTTGTCGGTATTGGGAAGTTCTTCTACCTGAACTCCGCCCGCCCAGTTGTCCTTTGTGATCTCCGGGTAACCTTCCATGATGTTTCCGTTCACATAGCAACGGCCAAACACCAAATATTTCAGCTTACTTCTTCCGGATTCAGGTTTTATTATGCGATGCCCAACAGCAGAATTTCTGGGAGTAGCAGGGCCGGGCTTGAAATAATTGTTGATGATATTAAATGATGCGCGGTAATCGCCGCCATCCATGGAACGGTGCACCCAGTTAAAAACGACATTGTTTGCAAAATTGAAGATGCCATTCCAACCCACTGAAGGGTTGCGTCCCGCGTTATCCGCCCAAAGGTTGCGCATGAAAGAACAGTTCTCCCCGCCCAGTGTTGAACCAAATGCATGGTTCCAGGTATCGAGCGATTCGGAAAAGATGGAGTTTTGAATCGTAATGTTGGCTGTTCCCAATTTTTCTTCAATCTTTCCTGTGCTATCATTATACATGTGACGATATATGGACATATTCTCATCCAGCCCCCAGCTTGCAGAAACATGGTCGATCATGATATTGCCAACTGGGTTACCGCCGATAGCATCATCCCTTCTCCCCACATTTGTTTCACCTCTTCTAAAGCGCATGTAACGAATGATCACATCATGTGTATTGATCCAAACCGTTTCGCCTGCAATGCAAACACCATCGCCAGGAGCAGTTTGCCCTTCGATGCTGATGTAAGGTGCCCGCACAATCACCGGTGTTTTTAATCGAATGATCCCTGCGACGTTGAAAACCACAATTCTTGCACCGCCTTGCTCGCAAGCCCAACGGAAACTACCGGGTCCGTCATCATTCACGTTGGTAACGACAAATACTTTTCCGCCGCGGCCGCCGAAGCTGTATTTGCCGCCACCCTCTGCTCCGGGGAAAGCGACAATATCAGCTTGCGGTAAATCTGTTGGTCTGGTAGCCCAGGGAATATAAGGCTTACCTTTTTTTGCTTCTGCATCAATAATGGGATAGGCAATATCCCAGGCGGAGTCGGAATGTTTTCTGGCTGCTTCCAATAATGAATCAGACCATTTTTGAACGGGCGCTGGAATAGTTGGGTATTGAGCCCTTGCACTTGTAAACAATCCCACTAACGATAAAGCAACAACACTGCTTTTAAAAAATCTTTTTTTCATCAATACTGGTTTATTGTAATTATGGTTATTAATCAACTATTAAATAGAGCTTATAATCTATTTATCGAATGTTTTCTATTCGTTTATTGGGCGGAATTAAAATCGCCAGGCGCTCCGTTGTAATCGAGCCATCCTACTGATTGTTTCATCCAGGGATTAAAGGACAATACAGTACTACTTAATCCGGACAGATAGTAATTGGGCTTAAACAGAATATTTACAGGGGTGCTACCATCCCGGTCCATTGCCTGATCAAGTGGCGTCATTATAAACTTAGCCTGATACAGAGCTTTGAGTTTTGCAATTTGAGCAGGAAAGGTTGCGGCATTGTCCGGATCGATCAAAATATTTTTGTCTGCAGCTGTCAATGGATCAGAGCTGGTATAATTAATAGCCTGCCAATAATACCCGGTTCTGTTTGTGCCATTAATAGGAGCGATCCCCAGTTTCGCACAAGTATTTGCAGAAGGATTCATCGATGAGGAACCATCATAGAGCAACCACCTTTGTATATCCCAAAAACGTTTTCCTTCATACGCTAATTCTATCCTGCGTTCATACAAGCAAGCTTCAATTGCTTCGTACTTACTACTTAAAGTTCCAATGCCATAATTATTTGCACTGGGTATGCCTACACGGGCACGGATCTTTCCCAGGTACAAAAGACAATTAGCAATATCTCCTTTAGCTGCATAGCATTCTGCTATATTCAATACTAATTCCGCATAGCGGTATTCCAATAGATCCGTTCCCGAAAAAGTAAGCGCAGTAGTATCTGCCAGCGGGTTTGACATTTTACGAACGACGGCAGGACTGGATGTTTGGTTACCACCAGAATAACTAGCCGATCCTGTAGCACTTGGCTTCCACCTGTAAAAAAACGAAGTTTTGTTGGCATTCGTTTTTATGCCCCATTTTTCGCCGGAGAAATCAAATGTGCGATAAAAGCGTGGGTCCCTGTTTTCGAAAAAGAAAGTGTCCACATATCCGTTGGCTTTTGTTGGACGTCTCCCATCTGCTAATGGGAAGAGGTCAAGCATGGCCTTGGGAACCGAAATGCCACCGCCGCCGTTATGATCTTTCGGTCTAATCGAATTTTCCCAGGGATTATTATAACCCGCAGAACTTGTTGTATTGGTAGATAGCAAGATGGTAAAAATTGCTTCCTTGTTTCCGACATTATCATTTAAATAAAACATCTCACCCCAGTCTTTGGCGCTGGTGCCATACAGGCCATAGCCTGCAGCTGTCAGGGCGGTTTCAGCTTTTAAGCCGGCATCCAATGCCGTCTGCCATTTGTCATTGCCCGGATTATCCCAATCTGTATTGAACAGAGGACTCGCAGCTGTGAGCAATACACGACTTTTCATAGCCAGTGCCGCTGCATTTGTAAATCTTCCATAATTAGAAGATGCTGAAGTCCATTTTGCTGGAAGCAAGGCTGCAGCTGAATCAAAATCATTGGCAATTTGGGCAAAACATTGGGAAGCTGTAGACCTGGGAATTCTAATGGATGAATCTGTGCTACTTGCATTTTGTACATTCAACACCAGCGGCACTCCGCCATAAATACGCACCAAATAATAATACTGCAAGGCCCTGAAATAATATGCCTGACCTTTGGCGGTGGCTCTGAAAGAAGCAGACAGGGTTTTGGATCCTTCTGCATCTATTTTTTCAATCAGAAAATTGGCTAAACGAATGCGGGTGTACGGCGTATTTGCTATGCTGGCAGTGAGAGTTCCACCATAATAAGGGTCTGCATCGCTTGCCAATTGCAGATTTTTATTAGGATTAATTAAGTTGCCCACTGTTCCGCCAATCTCTTCGGTCATCTTTGTTTTGGAATCATCGTACGATCCCAGTGTGGTTTCTGCTTGCGTTGGGCTCTTGAAGTTTACAAAGAAGTAGTTATAAATCCTGTCGATGTAATAACCCGTTAGCACCTCATTGTTGAAAACCTGGTCCTCTCCATATTTATCATATGGTTGCATGTCTTCCAAAAACTTCTTTTTACAATTTGTCAGCGTCAACGCGGCAAGCGAAAGTATTGTGAGATATAATAATTGTCTTTTCATATAAAGTCTTGTTGTACTAGAATTAAAATTAGAAGCCCAGGTTAACACCCAGTGACCATGTTCGAAGTGTGGGATAGTTCACGTTCGGATCATCATACATGTTCCTGTACTTACCGGGGTATGGGTTGTATAAATCCCATAAATTATACCCTGATAATACAAGCCTTGCGTTAGAAATATGTGCTCTTGTAAGCCATTCTTTAGGTAAGGAATAACCAATACTCAGAGAACGGATAACACATCTAAAACTAGGCAAGGTCCAAAAATCCGAGTTTTTATAAGCGTGATCATAAAATGCCATGTTTGGATATCTACCATTGGGATTATCGCTGGAATCGTACATGTCATTTAAATAAGGCACTTGCGCCCAGCCTGCATTGGTGCTGCTGGTACCCTGTTTAATTCTGTCAAGGCTATTCCATCCACCCCAACCTGTAGCTATCTGAGCCAGGAGGCTGAAGGATTTCCAACTAAAACCCAGGTTGGTACTGATTCCATAAGAACGATTCTTCTTTACAAGCTCAACATAGTCCTGGTCATCATTGATCTGACCATTTTGGCCAGCAATCGTTTTCGTAGTTGCATTTAAGGCTCCAGCCTGATCTTCATATGCCAGCATACCCTTTTTCATACCTGCCCTTGTTGATATATTGGCTCCTCCTGCATTGTAAAGAGGTGTAGTACTCGCCTTTGTGGCAAGATCAGTAAGATAGGCCCAATAAGCATCGATATCGGCATCTGTTCTGAGAATTCCATCACCTGTAGAAGTTCCTTTCCACGTCTTGTATCCCCATTGAGCACCTATAAGAGAGTAACCTTCTAATTGCTTTCCTGCATAAACTGATGGATAGTTGAATGGCTGGTCAAGATATTTTTTTACTTTATTGTCCGACCAGGCAAAGTTCATCCCGATAGAATAGGCAATGTCTTTACCAATGTGGTCTTCCCACGTTGCAGCAATCTCTGATCCCCAAAAGTTAACAGCACCGTAATTCTGTTCAGCAAATGCACCTCCAACAGATATAGGAACATTGAGCGCAGTCGTCATCGACGTTAACATGTCGGTGGATGAATTATAATAACCATCCAAATTCACGGTTAAGCGATTTCTTAATACTGAAAAATCGATCCCAATGTTTCGCTGTATTGTTTTATCCCATTTGATATTTCTGTAAGGTGTAGGGTCTGGCGTAATTCCATAAGTGTAGTTACCACCACTGGTTCCGAATGCCATGCCTTTGTCCAATGCAAGCTGGTATAATTGCAACCACTTCCATGCTTTTACATTATCGTTACCTGTTCTTCCCAGCGACGCACGAAATTTTAAATAATTCACCCAATTGACATGGAAGAATGATTCATCTGAAATAATCCAGCCAAGTGACATACTTGGAAAAAAGCCCCAATAATTTTCTGGTGCAAATTTGCTGGAGGCGTCACTACGAAACAGGAAGCTGGCCAGATACCTGTTTTTAAAACTGTAGTTAACACGGCCTAAATAAGACTCCGTTCCACCTTCCTGCCTGGAAGTAATAGTATTGGAAGTATTCAACGTTCCCGCAGAAACTGAAGTTCCATTATAAACTCCAGGTATAGGGTTATCGTAAATCTGGAAACGATCTTCATTAGTAACTTTTGAACGTTCAGCAGAAAATACAGCTGAAATGCTATGATCACCGAATGTGCGGTCATAGTTTGCAAAGAAATTTATTTGCTCTAATGAATTTGTTGTATTGTCGTAAGTAACTCTTGAGTTGGACTTGTTGATGATCGGACCGTTCCAGGTAGTAGTGGCAGTATATAAATGATTATTAGCTGTGTTTATGTTTTGTGCCTGGTAAAGTGTCAGGGGCATCATGACCTGTTCCGTATTGCCTGCCGTAGAACTTAAAGCATAGTTTCCTCTGAACGATAATCCCTTGATAAATGGCAAATCATACTGCAATGAAAAGTTCGCGGTGTAACTGAAATTCTTGTTGGTGGTCATTGAGCCATTATTCAACAGAGAATAATAATTCCAGTTTGAAAGTGAGTTATTACCAGTTGCCGATCCTAATTTGTTAGGACCTAATACAGGGGATACATATCCAGTTACGCCATTAACAGTATATTGCCAGGGGATGTATTTCGGAATGTGCAACAGAACACTATAATCATTTTGCTCTCCGCCATTGGCGTAACCATCCGAAAAATTGATCTTGGTAAACGATTTTTCCAGGTCCGATTTATTGGCTGAGACGGTAGCAGAAAATTTTACACTGTTCATCACCTTAACATCCGTACCGGAACGAAACGTCCACCGGCTGAAATCCTGAGATCCCAAATTTGCACCTTGTGTGTAATATGAAGCCCCTGTAAAGTATGTTGCTCTGTCTGAGCCTCCGCTGACGTCGATAGAATGCTGCATGCCGTTTGCTCTTTTCCAATCCTGAGCAAGCCAGTCATAGTTAAGTGAATCCATACTGGCTAATTCTGCAGCTGAGAAAAAATTATTAGGATTGCCAGTTACCGTATTTCCCAAACCACGCTGCAGCCTGTTTGAAAAGATGCCATACTCTCCAGCACTCATCACTTTACCATGACTCACTGCGTCACTTGTTTCAAACTTTCCCGAATAGGAGATTCTTGGAGGGCCTATCTTACCCTTTTTTGTTTTTACAATAATGGCACCCTGAGAAGCTCGTGTACCATATATTGCGGCACTTGCATCACGTAAAACAGTTATGCTCTCTACTTCAGACAAATCCAGCTGATTGAATTTGTCCAAAGTTGGCAGATTGGTTGCCGGATCAATTTGCTCCACGTCGTCTATTATAATCAATGGTATGGTACCTCCGCCATCCTTACCCCAGTTGAATTGCTGACGGATGCTCAATGTTGCCATTGTGCCAGGGCGTGTGCTTCCCCCAGTCACATTAAGGCCTGGCACTTGCCCTCTTAACATTTCAGATATGGAAGCAACTGGTAAATCTTGTATCTTTTTGGTATCAATAGTTGCCACAGAACCAGTAACATTCCTTGCTTTTTGCGAACCATAACCAATCACCACTACCTCGTCCAATTTGGACTCGGAGTGAGTTAAACTTATGTTTATCGGCTCTGTACCTGCTTTCACTTCATAAAGCATATATCCTACAGATGTAATGGTTAGCACTGACTCAGTCGAAGGAACTTTGATAGCAAAATTTCCTTCTGCATCGGTTACAGTTGATGCATTATTATTTTTAACTTTCACAGTAACCCCTTCTACGGGCTTCCCTGTTTCTTTATCTGTAACTTTTCCGGTCGCGGTAATTTCCTGGGCCATCGCAGGCAAAATGCAGGAAACAGAAAGCAGCAGTAGCAACAGTGACTTTGGCAGACGCAGACAATTCATATAGCGTTTGATTTAAAATAAATTTGTAGCAGTTATGTTATACGATGATTATTGAACCGGGTTTGTGGCTTTTTGTTCTGCTTTTCGTTTTGATCTCTCTTCCCAGTCTTTCCGCTCCTTATTAATATCGTAACCCTGCGCTGAGAGATAATTGTTGATCCTGCCCTTGTATTTTCCAAACCACCAATGCTTCTTCTCGGATGATTCGCCATCCATGGCATATTCCCGGGCTTCCACCAGCCAGTTCATTATTTGATCCTTTTGTGTTGTCGTCAGCGCGGGGATCATATCTACATAGGCATCGTAGGTTACTTTCAAAACGTTATAGGTCATTCCGTCTTTCACTTTCGTCACCTGGTCCTGTGATAATTCGGAGGAAAGTTCAGCAAGAAAAGAACTGTGTAATTTTTCCACTTTCTTATCCGCTATCTCATTTGCTTTCTCTATTGCCTTATCGGCAGATTCTTTTGAATGTTCTTGTTGCCTGATCAGTTTTACCTGTTCCTCTCTTTCGGTATAAAGAGTATTTAAATTCCTGTATTGACCGGCGATGATTAAGGTTACCCGTTTTGCTTTTGAAGAGTCGGAGAGGGCAAGAGTTTGGACAATTTTTTCAGCACGGGTATTGATGGTACGGGTGTAAGCTGCTTCCTTATCATTTGTGCTATTTGGATCCTGCCCAAAAAGGTCAATGCTTTGTATCGATAAAACAAAACATAAAAGCAGACCTATTTTCATACAGCAAACTTTAAAGTGCAAGTTTATTTTTAGTGATCTGGTGTGCGTCCTTACCTGTCCTGATGTAGCAGCCTGTCTGTGAATGTGAACCTGACTAAAGGTAGATGTACCCCTATGCGAAAACAATGTCATCTTTTCGCAAAAAGATGGACTATCTTACTAAAGGCAGGAAAAAATTTCAGCTAAAAATGGCGCAATCGTTTGCGTAATTGAGAAAATTTGAACGGCAGCAAATCAAAATGATGGAATATCTTTTCAAAAACTATTTAATATCAATGTGGCGTTCCGAAGACCTTTACTACTCGCTGTAACAAGGATTTTTCCTTTCTTTTCACTGGTGCGGACAATGAGCAAACATAATCCATTGAACGCTTTGCGGCGGGAAGCATGAAAAGATTCCATACTGGTTGGTGAACCATTGTCCACCCCTTCGATAAAACCATTTCCCTTCACTTCAAAATTTATCAGATTATCGGCATAAGGAACAGGATGGCCCTGGGCATCCAGCACCTTAACAGTGATAAATGAAAGATCTTCTCCATTGGCCTTCAGATTTTTTCTATCAGCAACAAGTTCTATACGCGCAGGGGCTCCGGCTGTATTTATTTCCCGGGTCAAAACTGTTTTCCCATTTTTTCTTGAGACGGCCCTCACTGTCCCAGCTTCATATTTCACTCTCCAGTAAACATGTAAAGCGTCGCCTGTCTTTGTTTTCACGCCAAGCGATTTCCCGTTACAAAAGAGTTCTACTTCGTCGGCATTATTATAATATGCCCAAACGTCAACACTGTCTCCGGACTTCCAGTTCCAGTGCGGAAAAATATGCAATACGGATTTGTGTGTCCATTCACTCTGATACATATAATAAACATCTTTGGGAAAACCAGCCAGGTCAATTATTCCATAATAAGAACTTCGTGCGGGCCATTTATAGGGAACAGGTTCTCCTAAAAAATCAAAACCACTCCAAACAAATGTCCCGGCAATGAATTTGTTTTCTTTCACAGCGTTCCAGCTTTGTTCATGCGTAGCTCCCCAATAGGCATAGGTGTTATCATAAGCCGAAACTGTATAATCGAGATTGCCATAATTTTTTGCTTTGGCATCTGGCGGCCAGATGCGAAAGCTATCCGAGGGGAGGTCATAATGCCCACGCGTTTCCAACGCGGAGGCGGTTTCCGAAGCAATGATTTTTTCTCCGGGAAATCTTTCGGGCAATTCTGGATAATCATGGAGTTTGTAATTAAACCCAAGAAGATCCAAAGCGTGCGACTGGTAAATGAAATTCTTTTCCGGATGGTTTTCCGTCAGGGCGGATGTAACAGGACGGGTTGGATCCAGGCCCTTTACTATTTCAACCAATTCTTTTGCAAGCTCCGTTCCTGAAGAGTCGAATTGTTCCCGTATCTCATTACCAATGCTCCAAATGAAAACAGAAGGATGGTTGCGGTCTCTTTTAATCTGATCTTCCAGGTCCTGTTTATGCCATTTGTTGAAATCAATGTGATAGTCAAATTTATTTTTCCCTTTCGCCCACATGTCAAAGGCCTCATCCATCACAATAAAGCCCATTCTATCACAGAGGTCAAGCAGCTCCGGTGCAGGAGGATTGTGTGCCGTGCGAATGGCATTGCAACCCATGGCTTTCAAAATTTCCAACTGTCTTTCGATGGCTCTCCCATTCACCGCAGCGCCGAGTGCACCGAGATCATGATGAAGGCACACGCCCAGAATTTTTAAATACTTCCCATTCAGAAAAAACCCTTTTTTCGAATCAAAGCTGAATGTGCGAATACCGAACCGGGTGGTGTATTGGCCATGTACCAATGAACCAATGTTGATCTGGCTGACCGCTTTGTATAAATAAGGCTTGTCAACTGACCATAAATGAGGCCGGGCGACTTTAATTTTTTGTGATACAACCGAAACATCGCCTGGAGGAATGACCGTGGACGAAAGACCGACAAGATGGTTCGATCCATCATAAAGTTTGGTGATGAGCGTGGCATGATAAGAAGTGAAATGACCGAATGGTTGAATTATCCGGGTCCTGATATCGACTTCTGTTTGCCGGCCAGTGATCACTGGCGTTGTGACAAAACTTCCGTATTGGTCAATGTGAATGGTATCGGTTGTTTCCATCCACACATTTCTATAAATACCCGAGCCTGTATACCATCTGGAATTGGGCTGTTCGGAATTATCCACCCTGACCGCAATCACATTTGCATCCTTTCCGAATCTTAAGTAAGGAGTCAATTCATACTGAAAAGAAATATAACCATTGGGCCGCTTACCCAAATAGTGTCCATTGATCCATACTTCGCTATTGCGATAGACACCATCGAAATCGATAAAAACCTTTTTATGTTTTGAAGTAACATGAAGGACAAATGATTTTCGATACCAGCCAATGCCCGCCGGTAGGGCGCCCTGGTTGAAGGTAGTGGGATATTTTTCGCTGAAGCTTCCTTCTATGCTCCAGTCATGCGGAAGATTCAGCCTTCTCCAGTTGCTGTCATCATAGTTTGGTTCTTTCGCCGTGCTGTCATCACCTAAATAAAATTTCCAGTCTTTGTTGAACCTGACCACACTGCGCTGGGCAAAGGAAGATATGCCCAAAAGCAAACCAGCCATCAAATAAACAATGCTACAAGTCTTGCTCATAATTATCTGGAAATAAAACTTAGTTGGCTTTGGCCTAAATCCTTTGATGTAGCAACCGCAATGCCTCTTTGATCCTTATTGTTTACCGCACAATAAAAATGATACACGATGCCTTTGTGTTTTATCACGCAGGACTTATGGGCATATTTCTCATCATATGGCCTTGATGATTCAATGAGGTTTGTGCCAGTCCAGTCTGTCCAATTCACTAAATCATAAGAACAGGCGAAGCGATTGAATGCTCCTTTCCTATCCTGCCAGAACGCCCCAAAATAAAACATCACCCAAACATCGCCGATCTTTTGAATGACCGGATCGCCGGTGATTCCAACCGGGTGATGAACGACCGGTTCCTCCTTCCATCTTTTCCAGTGAACCATATCATTGGATACAGCCATGCCAATACGTTCGAACCACCTGGTTTTTTTATTTTCTTTCGCTGTATCCCCATTTGCATTGTAATACATGACAAAGGGGTATCCGGTAGTTTTCTTTTCATCATAAATGACGGTGCTCTTGAATTGCTTTGTATTTTCCCACCAGCGAACATCTTTATCTTTCGAGGAGAGAACGGGTTGATTCAACCGCTTCCATTCATGATCGGTTGTGGGATCTTTATCGGTATAAGCCATTCCCAGTGAAAGCGACCCAGCTTCATATCCTTCTGACTTGCCACCGAAATAATTCATCCAATATTTTCCATTGTATTTTTTCAACGAATAGTCTCCTGCCCATTTAGTATCAACCAAAGCAATATACCCGGCCTTCTGACTGGCATCCCACCTGCTTGTATCCTTGCTGTGAGACA
>JBJMLU010000049.1:0-8421 GCA_045805145.1 Flavisolibacter sp.
CTTAATTCACAACAGGTACTTCAGGCCTTAATGCCTTATATTTTTTCCGAAGACACTCTGAAGGTTTGGGATTGTTGTGCAGCCAGTGGTGGTAAGTCCATTCTGATCAAAGATCATTTCCCTCGTGCCCTGCTTACGGTCTCGGACATACGAAAATCGATTCTTATTAATCTGCAAAAAAGATTCGATCAGGCAGTGATAAAAAAATACCGCCATTTTGTAGCTGATATTTCTGATGAATCATTTTCTCCGAAGGAAACGTATGACCTGATTGTTTGCGATGCGCCTTGCAGCGGATCGGGAACCTGGTCACGTACGCCGGAACAGCTGGAGTTTTTCAAAAAAGAAAAAATAGAACATTATTCCACTCTGCAGAAAAAGATCGTGCAGCATGCGGCCCGAGCGCTGAGAAAAAAAGGATATTTTCTTTACATCACTTGCTCCGTGTTTAAAGAAGAAAATGAGGAAGTGGTAAATTTTATCCAGGGTAAGCTTCCTTTGAAACTCTTGTCCAGCCAATATTATAAAGGATACCAGCAAAAAGCAGATACTCTTTTCTCCGCGCTTTTTTCTTTATAATTTAATGAGCTCGCGGGTACCAATCAGCGAATTGTGGTTATAGACCACCACATAATATTTACCCGAAGCGATGCGGTTTACCGGAAGTTCATACACCACCGAACCAGCAGGCTTGCTTTCATTCGCCTGGTAGACCAGACTTCCTTTGGCATCATACAAAAGAATCACCAGTTGATCCACAGCAGAAACTGTAGTCACTTTTACGCTGGAATGTGTTTGTGCGGGGTTTGAAAGCAGGGTAATATAGTTGGATGAAGGCAGACAACCCGCAGCCAGAACTACAGAAGCCGTATCGATATAATCTGCAGTAAGTGCCGTGGAAGAAGTATCAATGATCTCTTTGATGCGGTAACTGATTGTTCCGGCCGGCACTCCGTCGGAGAGCACATCCTCATACTGATAATCCCTGTTGCCAAAAATATTTCCGCTTCCACTTTGTTTTGCAATCAAGGTAAAACTGCTTTGTCCCGGCAACATGCGTTCTATCTCATACCTCATGGCATTCATATCCTTGCTTGTCCAATCGAAAGTGGAGATGCAATTAGTTACCGAAGCACTGGAATGAGCAAATTCTTTGAGTAGATTCATCACCGCTTTTTTTACATCAGGAATGCCGTATCCAATGTGATTGTCGGGGGCAGCGGTATTGCTTCCTGCATTGCGGAGCGCCTGAATAATTTTCATGTTGTTGTATTCCGGAAATCCTTCCCATAAACAACTCGCCAGTCCTGCAATAATGGGTGTAGAAAATGAAGTTCCGTTATTGGCACCAATGGTATTATTTGGAAATTGCACGGTAGCGGAAACACCCACAGCCATCAGGTCAGGTTTTATTTGTCCATCCGAAGAAGGACCATAGCCTGAAAATGATCCGACAGCTCCTGAAGTGGATACGGCTCCAACACAAAGAACACTGTCTGCATCGGCCGGCGTAGAAATATAATGCCAGCTGCTGGTTCCTTCATTCCCGGCAGATACCACAACCAGCAATCCTTTCTTTGCAGCCAGGTCTGCACCGATGGCGCCCATGGTGGTATTGCCATCCATTTCGGAATAATTATGCATGCCATTAAAAGGAGGATCAAACACTGTATATCCAAGCGAAGTAGAAATTACATCGCCTCCGGCACTATCAATTCTTTCTGCACCACAAACCCAATTGTGTTCTTCAATGGGAAATTCAGAGCTGGCATCTTCAGTGCGATACAGAAAAAAAGAAGCTCCGGGTGCTGTTCCTACAAATTGTCCGGGTATATTGGAGGCCATGGTGGAGAAGCATTCCATGCCATGAGAATCGTCTTCATTGACGCTGGCGTTGCGCGAGACAAAATCCCAGGTGTCAAGCACGTGGCCGTTTTTGCGAACACTATCAAATGCAGGAAGAGTGAGGTAACTCTGATAACCTGCATCCAGCATTCCAATAATTACACCTTGTCCTCTCAGTCCGATGTTGTGCAGAAATTCTCCGTTGTGCAAATGAATCTGCGCAAAGCCATTACCATAATTATAAAAATCAGCGGAAGTCCCCATTTCTCGCAATGGAACAGTCAGCATTGTTCTTTCTTCTCTGAATTTCGAGGGAGATGAAGTGTTGAGCCGCATGGCAATGGCTGATACAGAGCGGACAAACGGAAACTGGTTGATCCTGGAAAGTGCTGTGGCATCACTGGTTTGAATAGAAACAGCATTCAGCCACCTGGAAACATTGAGTATGGTAACAGCGCCTGCCAAACGAATACTGTCCACGTATCTTGGTGTTACCGGCAAATCGGTACTGTCCAGGGAAATGGAATAATGTATTCTTCGGTCAATTGCTTTTTGAGATAGATAGGCAAAAGGATTGGAGAGTGAAAATGGATTGGTTGCTTTGTCTTTTAGCTGAATGATATACCTCGTTGGCTGACCCTGTACAAACTGCGCGATCATGAGCGCCAGGAAACAACCCATAATTTTATTCATATCCTTAATTGTGGTCGATCATCGAACGTGTCAGTTCAAATCCATTTTTTGAACCCACAGGATTGATACCATTGGGTGGCTGATACTCCCACATAATGTATCGCTGATAAACCAGGCCAATCTTTTTGGCATATTTATCCTGCATAAAATCAATGGAGCCATATCCTGTTGTATTAACTACGGGAACATTATCCGACTGGTTGATTCCATTGACGGTTAATACGTGATCGATGTTCTTTCCGTTCAATGAAATACTTTCATCCAGTTCTCCATAGGTATAATCCCAATCACTCATTTCGTCATCATTCTCAAAATTATAAAGCGGGCTATAGGGGTCATCAGGAAGAAATTCATTTCCTTTCCAGGTATGTTCCTCCACAATGGGAAGGGTCAGTTTTACAAAGCGAAGATTGTTTTCAATAACTTCTGTGCTGTTGGTCAGTGGTGTGATAAAATAGGTGCCAACGGGTGCCCACGGCTGTGTGCCGTTGGTGTCGCGGATATAACGGAAGATTCGGTAGCTGGGCCTTCCCAAACCATCGGGGAGCAAGGCGTCCACCACATGTTTTTCCTGGTAAGAATGTGTTTCGGTAACAGTTCCAAAATTTTTGAAGACTACAGAATCAAGTCGGTAAGTAATGGACCTGCCTACCTGGAGTGGGATATAGTCCGACAACGGGGCGCTTGAATATTCTTCTGTTTTTTTCTTACAGCTAAAAAGACCAATAACGGCCAGTAAAAAAAGGGGGAGTAGGCTTGCTCTCATAGTAAATGGATTCTTCATGCATAGGTCCGGTTCTGCGTTCCTATAAGGCTTAAAGCTAATAAAAATACTTCAGAGATGGAAGGGAGGCAAGGCTGGCGCTCGTCAGACGGCAGTCTTCAGAGTCGACCGACAGCCGATGACCGTCAACAGTATTGAACTGCAAAAGGCCAGCCCGAACTCAATCAGAGGCGCAGATCAATTGAGATCTTTGTTTTAAGTGACTATACCTATTACCTATTACTTCCTACTACAAACTATCAACTATCAACCACCAATTTTTCAAATTGAAAATTTTATAGAAACCTATTCTCTCCCAATTCCCAATTCCCAATTCCCAATTCCCAATTCCCAATTCCCAATTCCCAATTACCTCAATACCCAGCAACTTCTCTCTGAATGATTCCTCCACCTATCACATCATTTCCTTCATAAAAAACGGCGCTTTGGCCGGGAGCAATGCCTTTGGCTTTTTGGAAAAAAGCAACCCTTGCCTGATGGGCATCCGGGAAAACCGCAGAAAGACTTCCACTGTCCTTGTAGCGGATCTTGGTCAGGGCTTCGAATTCCCTGTCGGGATTTTCGTATTTGATCCAGTTGATCTTTGCCACGCGCATTTCTTCTTTTTCCAGGTCCTGTTCATCGCCCAGAACCACTGTATTGGTGTCAGGGTCAATGGCAGTAACGTAGGCGGGTTTACCCAAAGCAATGTCCAGACCCTTTCTTTGACCAATGGTATAAAATGGATAACCCTTGTGTTGTCCCAGAATGTTTCCGTCTCGGTCTACAAAATGTCCACCGCTTACTTTTTCTTCCAGACCATCTACTTTTCTTTTCAGAAAACCACGATAGTCATTATCTGGAACGAAGCAGATTTCATAGCTCTCGCTTTTCTTTGCCAGCTCAGGATATCCGAAGTCGTGAGCCATCTGCCTGATCTCTGTTTTGCGATGTGTTCCCAGCGGAAGGAGGGTGCGGCTCAGTAGGTCCTGTTGCAGGCCCCAAAGCACATAACTCTGATCTTTGGTTTCATCAATTCCCCTGGTTACCACAAATCGTCCGTTCTCATGTTGATACACGGAAGCATAGTGACCGGTAGCAATGAAATCGCAACCGAGGGCATCGGCTCGTTTGAGAAGTGCCCTCCATTTGATGTGGGTGTTGCAAAGAACACAGGGGTTGGGCGTGCGACCAGCCAGGTATTCGTCCACGAAATTATCCACGACGAAATTTCCAAATTCTTCGCGTATGTCCAGGATATAATGAGGGAATCCATGTTCCACTGCAGCCATGCGGGCGTCGTTGAAGCTATCCAGGTTACAGCAGCCGGTTTCCTTTTTGGAACCACCGCTGGCCGCATAGTCCCAGGTCTTCATGGTGATGCCCACAACTTCATAGCCCTGCTCATGGAGCATCAGTGCAGTTACGGTACTATCGATACCGCCGCTCATGGCCACCAAAACTTTTCCTTTTCTGCTCATAAAAAATTGTCTTTGCGAAGGAAGCTACAAAGATACGAACCCGTCAGGGAAAGGAGCGTTAAATTGGTCATCACCAGGTCTTATTCCATTGGCAATTTTGTTCCATATGTTCTGAATGCCCGGCCTCGCCTGTCAAATGCTGAACCCACAAATTCCCAATTCCGTTTTCCAATAACTTAGCGCCATGCGATATATTTTTCTTTTTGCCATCTCCCTGATCCCGATAATTTCCTTTGCTCAAAAAACCAAATCGAAAATTCCGACAGATCCAAATCAGTTGCTTACACGTTTTGATACCAGTCGGGGAAGAGAAACTCCTACCTATGAGGAGATCATTGCCTTCTGGAAAAAAATGGATGCTGCTTCGCCGATGGTCAAGATGATGGAAATGGGTCCCACCGACGCGGGTTATCCGCTGCACCTGGTGTTGGTTTCTTCCGACAAGGATTTTGACATTACTTCGATCAAGGCAAAAAAGAAGATCATTATCCTCATCAACAATGGAATTCATCCAGGCGAGCCAGACGGAATTGATGCAAGCATATCATTGGTAAAGCATATTAATCGATCTGAAGTTCATAGTCATAGTGCACAAACGGCTGCAGGCTCAAACTTTGACGCCCGCTTGTCAGACTTTGATCTTCCATTCAATGTGGTGCTGGCGATTATCCCCGTCTATAATATCGGAGGATGCCTGAACCGCAGTAAAGATTATCGGGTTGATCAGAACGGTCCGGAAGAATTTGGCTTCCGCGGAAATTCCCAGAACCTCGATCTGAACCGCGACTTTATTAAGGCTGATACAAAAGAAGCTTTGAGTTTTACCCGGATTTTTCATTACCTGGATCCGGATATCTTTATCGATAATCATGTGAGCGATGGAGCCGACTACCAGCATGTGATGACGCTCATTAGCAGCCAGCACAATAAACTGGGCGGACGGCTGGGAGAATATCTGAATAAAAATATGGAGCCGGCAATCTATTCGCTAATGAAGGAAAAGGGTTATGACCTGGTGCCTTATGTAAATCACTTCGGTGACCTGCCGGAGAAGGGATGGCCTGAGTTCTGGGACAGTCCTCGCTACAGTACGGGCTATACCAGTTTATGGGGAACCTTTTCATTCATGCCCGAAACGCATATGCTGAAACCTTATCCGCAGCGCGTGGCATCTGCCGAGGCGTTGTTGAAAAGCTTTATTGAATTTGCGTCTGTTCATGCCCGTGAGATCATTCAACTCAGACAAGATTTCAAAAAACAGGTGATGAATCAAACCCGTTTCCCTCTCGCCTGGAAGCTGGACAGAAGTCATTGGTCGGAAATTGAATATAGGGGCTATGAAGCTTCACAAAAAACCAGCGAAGTATCAGGGTTTCCCCGTCTCTACTACGACAGAAGCAAACCATTTGATAGGAAAATTCCTTTTTACAATGTGTATACGGACACGTTTTCTGTCGATCGTCCGCAGGCTTATATCATTCCGCAAGGATGGTGGAAGGTGATTGACAGGCTGCAGGCCAATGGTGTTCAGATGCGAAGGTTGGCGCAGGATACCAGCGTGGAAGTGCAGTGGTACCGGATCGAATCATTTCAAAGCGGTCAGCGTCCTTATGAAGGACATCATCCAAATAGCAATGTGCAGATATCAGTGCATACAAAGGTTCAATCATTCCGGAAAGGCGATTATTTTATTCCACTCAACCAGGCGGCCAATCGTTTTCTGACAGAAACATTGGAGCCGCAGGCGGAGGACAGTTATTTTACCTGGAATTTTTTTGACGGCGTGCTCGGACAGAAAGAAGGTTTTTCGGATTATCATTTCGAGGACATTGCTGCAGAATATTTAAAAAACAATCCCGGTTTAAAAGCCAGGCTGGATCAGAGAAAGGCCAGCGATTCTGCATTTGCTAAAAATGCGGGTGCGCAGCTCAATTTTGTTTTTCAGAATTCACCCTGGATGGAACCGGCTTATCTGGAGTATCCGGTGTATAGAGTGGAGAGGTGAATGGTGAATGGTGAATGGTAAAAGTGAATAGTGAATAGTGAATAGTCAATGGTGAATGGGAAGGAAGTGAATAATGAATAGTTGTGAAGGGTGAGGAGGTGACCGTGAATAATGAATGCTGAAACGGTCATTAGTGAATACCCGGGAATTTTGGGAACAGGGTTTTAAAATGGTTTTGATGAATTAAAATGTTACTGGAGTAAAGTTTTAGGCAAAATGGTTTTTGAGATAATTTATTTGCCCATCGACTTTTCATTCATTTATATTAGCTCATACGAGGATTTATTTTTTGAGCAATCAGATTTCACCCCCAGCCTTCCCCTTTTTCACCATTCACCATTCACCATTCACTATTCACTATTGATTATTCACTTCCTTCACCTTCCAGCCATTCAACGTTGGGTGGATTGAGATCCTCCATTTCCAGGTAAAATAATTCCTCGGTGATGAATTGGTAAAGAATGTGGGGATCGTAGTCTTCGGGCAAAGAGAAATTGATATTCCGTTTTTGCAGCAAGTCAAGAAGTTTTCTCAGTTCCAATTCCAGTTCCGGGCCTTTCAGTACCAGGTGAGACTTGAATTCAGGCTGGCCGATCTGGTCATAAATTTTCACCTTCGGTGCTGTTCTCCAGTACTCTTCAAGTTCCAGAATTTTTTTTAGGAAAAGCTGTTCTAGGTGGGGTGGAATATCTTGTACTTCTGAGATCTGTGCGCCAAATTCTGCCTGCATTTTCAATTTCAGAATTTGATTTTCGAGGTGAATATCGCTAAATGATTCTGGGATCAAATTTTCTTCCTGGTCGGTAGACATGGGAATGGCTTTTTGAGGAAGCAAGATAAATCCGTGGTCTGTTGGAAGGAGGTGATTTTAACCCGATTTCATGGGATTTTTCCCGGATGGAAAAATTTGACAATTGGTGGAAGCACTAAGCTGCAGTATAGAGTTGGATGCATTAATGAATGGGCTGTTGACGGTCGTTGACCTCTGAGGACCGGAGTATGATGACTGACTACCAATAAAAAAGCCTCTCATTTCTGAAAGGCTTTTTCAATAAATATGGCAGCTACCTACTCTCCCGCATTGTGGTGCAGTACCATTGGCCATGAGGGGCTTAACTTCTCTGTTCGGTATGGGAAGAGGTGAACACCCTCGGCAAAACCACCATAAAAAGATGGCTGTTGGCTAACAGCTAATAGCTATTGGCTAGCAGCTTAATAAGATTGACATATTGGAAGAAAAGAAGTTAGAAGAGAGTCTATTTGATCCATCGGAGCAAAAGCCCGGATGGATATAAAAAAATTAAAGCGTACGAGCAATTAGTACTACTCGGCTGTGCTGTTACCAGCTTTACACCTGTAGCCTATCAACGTAGTAGTCTACTACGGCTCTTAAAAGTAAACTCATCTTGAGGAAGGTTTCACGCTTAGATGCTTTCAGCGTTTATCCTGTCCGTACATAGCTACTCTGCACTGCACCTGGCGGCACAACAGATACACCAGCGGTACGTACGACCCGGTCCTCTCGTACTAAGGTCATGTCCACTCAATTTTCTAGCGCCCATCACAGATAGGGACCGAACTGTCTTGCGACGTTCTGAACCCAGTTCACGTGCCACTTTAATCGGCGAACAGCC
>JBJMLU010000050.1:0-6457 GCA_045805145.1 Flavisolibacter sp.
TATCAGATAATTGTACCATTAACGCAAGCGGCGGGAGTGATATCAACATTACTGTAAATAAAGAATTGACAGCAGAAGCCAGTGGTGCAAGCGATGTTTACTGGAAAGGAACTGCAACCGTCAAAGAAGTAAAAGCCACGGGAGCAGGAAGCGTGTCGCATAAATCATAGCATAGAAGAAACAATAAGCAAACAACATTCGGAAACAACAGACGGCACTGCCGTCTTTTTTATTTTGGTAACGATATTGATGATGATCGTACTCAAATAAAGTTCAATTTAAAATTGGTCGCCTCAATTAAATAGGCCGGGTTTGTTTAGATGTGGTAGTGACTCCTCAGTATGCAGTTTTTACGCAACAACTTATAAACAGAACAGTAGGCATCATCTTTGGACTAGTTAAGAAAATTTGAGATTATGGAAGTGACAGCAGCTGTGTTGTATGGTGGTGCTCTTGCACATTACGATGTGCGCATCGAAAATGGGAGGGAATGTCATGCTCGACTATCCAGTTATCATGGAAGCCAGCCTCCGCCTCAGACCATTACATTAAGAAAAGAAGGAAGGCATTGGGTAAGCAATGAAGTAGACAACAGTCTTACCGACGACCTCGGATATGCAGTGGAACTAAAAGCAAAACCAATCCTCGACGGAAGAAGAAGACAGGGAGGACATCCCGCTGGGGAGTAGGAATTGGGTATTGGGGTAATAAGGTATTGAGGTATTGAGATGGAATTGCCACCTACGCCAAGGCTTCGGTGGCAAAGAGGAATTGGGAATTGGGAATTTGGAATTGGGAGATAACAGGGTACTATGAAATCGCCAATGCTTTTTAATAGTGCACCCGAGGGCCTTAGGACATATTGCTTAACCAATATGTCGGGACCCCGGGTTCCAGGCAAAGCAACCAGGAATGGTATTTATTAATTACAGGTTCGCATTAATTTGTTGTCCTACTTCGCGGTAAAACCGAGTTTCGATGGATTCATATGAAGGAAAGCTATCCAATAAAAAAGGCTGGCGCCTCAGTAAGAAATGTAAACAAGCACCAAATCCTGGTAATCGCGCTAATCCACAAATCCTGTTTTTATAATCCCGCCTCCTAATCCTCTATAAACTATACGCATAAAAAAAGAGACCCTAAAGTCTCTTCCTGGTTGCGAAGGCTGGGATCGAACCAGCGACCTTCGGGTTATGAGCCCGACGAGCTACCGCTGCTCTACTTCGCGATGTGGGTTGCAAATATACGGCAAGCATCTTTCCCGCCAAACAAATTAAACCTCTAATTTTACCGCCACCTATTTTTAACAGCTTGAAATCAGGATTCGTCAACATATTCGGAAGGCCCAACGCGGGCAAAAGCACCTTGCTCAATGCGCTTATGGGAGAAAAGCTCGCAATTGTTTCCTCCAAAGTGCAGACCACCAGGCATCGCATCAAGGGTATTCTGAGCACCGCGGATTACCAGATCATTATTTCCGATACGCCCGGCATTATTGATCCTAAATACAAGCTTCATGAAAAAATGATGATGGCCGTGAAAGGCGCCCTGGAAGATGCAGACCTTGCGCTTCTTTTGGTGGACGTTCATGAGCGTTGGGAAGAAGCAGATTCCATTTTCTCTTCTTTAAGGCTCCGTGTGCCTTCTGTGGTAGTCGTCAATAAGATTGACGGAGCCAGAAAAGAAAAGTTGGAAGAATGTACCCGCTATTTTCAGTCCAGGCCCTACAGCCGTGAAGTGGTGATGATATCTGCACTGAAACATCAGCATATCGAAGAACTGCTGCAAACAATTTTAAAATATCTTCCGGAAGGCGAACCGTTTTTTTCAACGGATGAAATTTCTGATCTGCCTACAAAATTTTTTGTAGCCGAGATGGTCCGCGAAAAGATCTATACACTTTTTGAAGACGAAATTCCTTATCACACTACGGTCATCGTCAATGAATTCAAACAAAAATCAACGCTGATAAAAATCAGTGCCGAGATTGTGGTACAAAGAGAATCTCAAAAAGCAATCATCATCGGAGAGGGCGGAAAAATGATCCGGGAAATCGGATCGCTTGCCCGAAAAGAAATCGAAGCGTTCCTGGAACAAAAAGTTTTTCTCGAACTCTTTGTCAAGGTGAGACCAAAATGGAGAGAGAACGAAATTTTTTTGAAGGAATATGGATATTGAGGAAGGTTGTGAGCTATGAGGTTTGAGCTGTGAGAAGCTCTGAGATAACTCAAGGCTCGCAGCTCATTGCTCTCAGCTTTTAATAAACAATATGGCATTTACTGTAGCGATAGTAGGAAGACCCAATGTGGGAAAGAGTACACTGTTCAACCGTTTGCTGGAACAGAGAAAGGCAATCGTGGAAGATATTCCAGGCGTCACCCGCGACCGGCAGTATGGCACTGCCGACTGGAATGGAAAAAATTTTTATATCATTGACACCGGGGGCTTTGTTCCCGATAGTGAAGATGTTTTTGAACGCGAGATCCGCAAACAGGTGGAAGTAGCGGTGGAAGAAGCAAGCGTCATCCTTTTTGTTGTAGATGCTGCCACAGGCATTGCCGAACTGGATGACGCCATGTCGCATGTTCTACGACGTTCAACCAAGCCCGTATTCCTGGTGGTGAACAAGGTGGACAATAATGAACGGCTGATGGAAGCAGCAGAATTTTATAGCCTGGGATTTGAAAAAATATTTTTCCTTTCTTCCATCAGTGGCAGCGGAACAGGAGAACTACTGGACGCGGTAACGGAATTGATCCAGGAAGAGCATGAGCCCGAGGATGAAAAGGACCTTCCCAAATTTGCCATCATCGGGCAACCCAATGTTGGAAAGTCTTCACTACTCAATGCATTGATTGGACAGGAGAGGACCATTGTGAGCGAAATTGCAGGAACTACCCGCGATACCATCCATACCCGTTACAAACTTTTTCAGAAAGATTTTATTCTCATTGACACGGCTGGTATTCGACGGAAGGCCAAGGTGCATGAAGACCTCGAATTTTATTCGGTGATCCGGGCCATCAAGGCTTTGGACGAAGCCGATGTCTGTCTTCTGATGCTTGATGCTGAAAAAGGAATCACGGCACAGGACCTCACTATTTTTAGTCTTGCTGCCCGCAAGGGAAAAGGAATTGTGATGCTGGTAAACAAATGGGACCTGCTGGAGAAAAGCACCAACACAGCAAAAGAATACGAAAAAACACTCAGGCAAAGAATGGCGCCATTTAGTGACGTACCCATTTTATTCATCTCGGCCAAAGAAAAGACCCGGATTTTCAAGGCCATTGAAGTAGCACTTGAAGTGTACGACAACCGGAAACGCAAGATCGGCACGGGCCAGTTGAATGACGTGATCCTGAAAGCAATCGAAGCTTATCATCCTCCGGTGGTGAGAGGTCATCCGGTGAAGATCAAGTACATTACCCAGTTACCAACAGTTGTGCCGTCATTTGCATTTTTCTGCAATTTCCCCGACGATATCAAACAGCCTTATAAAAATTATCTGGAAAACAAGCTCCGGGAACATTTCCAACTCACGGGCGTGCCTGTACGTATTTTCTTTAGAAAAAAATAGGGCCTTTTCATTGTGCGGAATTTTTGGAAGGCAAAATTTGGTTTATTCAACCCAGGGATTACCTTTGCGCGCATTAGTTAACTAAAACCTTAAGATCAAATGAAAAAATTTATTGCCATGTTTGCCATTGCCGGTACCTTGGTAGCCTGCAACAACAGTAGCAGCAGCGACACCAGCGCAGACACTACATCACACACACAAGTAAACAACAGTGTTACTGTAAACGACAGCAGCAATCGCATGGGAGGTGATTCATCCAGGATGACAACTGATACCACCAAAAAGAGGACTGATACTACAAAAAGATAATCTCCTTTCTATATTCATCCCGGCCCAAACGCCGGGATTTTTTTTGTATCACGGATTTCATGCCTGCCCGTACCGAACGGTACGTTCGGGCGGGGATTGATTAAAAAGGATTAAAACTGATTGACGATTTCATAGAAAATAGCTCTCTCCCCAATTCCCAATTCCTAATTCCTAATTCCCAATACCATCATCCCGCTTATAGTTTGAAAGATTCTAAAACCTTCTCAATCGAAGCCCGGAACCGGGTGAATTCTTCTTTCTGTTGCGCAATAAAAACATTATCATCCAGCCTTCCTACTACTTCGTTCATTTCAGCCTCGTTGTCGTACACCATTTTTCTGAATTCATTCTGATAATCTTTCGCTCTGGACTCATAAATATTTTTTACCATCCACTCTTTAATATCCAGGATTTGATAGAGTAGTTCCTTAAACCGTTTGGGAGTAAGTTTTCCATCCTGAATATTTTCTATCTCCAGCAGTGAAGCAAATGCATGCTGCAACTTCTGGTCTTCATATACCTGTCCGTTCTGCTGATAAAATTCATGTACTTCATCCCAGCCCCGGATGGTTCCATCCTTCGTCCTTTGCAACAATGTCTGGAGCGAATTTTTTGGAAGAAGTTGTCCGCCAATGTTGGTCCACTCCAGCCGCATAAGGTTTTGGGGCAGGGATTTGAAAAGATCGTTCAGTGATTTGAAGCGGTGCTCTTCCACAAAGCGAATCAGTTGATTCATTCCGTAGTAAAGGATCAGGTTTTTGTAGATGGTATAGGCTTCCCTTACTTTTATGAGCACTACCGCGCGCGAACTATTTTCGAAGCCCTGTGCCCTGATGATTTTGTTCCGCAGATCAATAGAACCATCTTCCAGCAAGGCTTGCCCCGCCTGTAACAAAACAGCTTCGGGAGTATCGGAAAAAAAATTCTGGTCGCTGGAAAGTGCAGTAAATTTTTTCAGAAGGTTCAGTGCGGTAAAGATCTCATTGATGGTATCGGGGGCCAGGTAATCATATTCAATCTTCTGCACCCTGTTGGTTCTTTTATCTCTATCATCATACTTTGCAGCGTTACGCGATAAAGCATAAAGATTATATTGAAACCAGTAGGCCGGCATCACCGTAAGGCGTTCGTTGGACACATCATTACTCACCAGGCTAAAAGGCAAAGGAATATTCAACTCGCTGGGATAATCACCTTTTGCCAGCAGCGTAAAAGACGCGAACCTTGAATTGTGTTTGAGGCTCACACAAAGGCCTGGCCAGAATCCTCTGGCTGTTACAAACTCTCCGTCTGCTGCGCGGCTGTTGTGATTGGAACCGATGGTGGCACCTGCAGCGATATTGCTTTGTCCCATCACTGTGGCGGCGCACAAAAAAGAATTGTTGTGATGTTGTTCATGCCCCGGGAAGATCAATGAATTCAACACTTCACAACAGGAGATCGTAGAATTATTTCCGAGAAAAGAATTGATCAGGCGTGCTCCATATTTCAATTGCGAATGAGAAGCCATGACAAAGCGCACTGCTTTAACGCCGTAAAATATTCTGCATCCAAATCCCACAATTCCATTAACAAGCTCACATCCCTCTCCAATTTGCGAGGCTGCTTCAGGAGAAGAATTAATGGTGAGGTTTTTCAGTTTGTTGGCTCCCTTGATGTATGCGTCTGTGCCAATCCATACGTCTTTAATGATGCTGGTATTCTTGATCACGCTGCGGTCGCCGATCTTGCCATAATATCCTCGCTGCCTGTCAAATTTCTTCTCTGTAAATTCTTTAAACTTCTGCATCAGTTCAAGATCGTCTCGGTATTTTGACCAGAGATAGGCATCACCCGGAAGCATGCCATTGAAAGGAATGATGCGGCGTCCGGCGTTCTCATTGCATACTTCCACCCAGATGCGCACCGATTCCTGTTCACCTTCTTTGAGAATGCCGTTGCCAAACTTTGCATGATCTGTTGTATGCAGTTCATCCACATTGAGGACCATCACTTCGTTGCCGATGATATAATGCGAAATGTAGTTGACATTGCTCACTACTACATTGTCGCCGAAATCGCAGCTGATGATGGTGCTGTTGTACAAACCAACGGGCATACACACATTGTGGTATTCGAGCGACATCGATTCCAGTTTGCCAATTCTCACCAACCCAAAGAATTTGCAATTCTTCACCAGTTCCGCATTGAAGGCGTCAGAGACATGAATATTATTCCAGTTTTCTGAGGTGTTGTTGTTGCGCACCAGCACTTCAATTTCATAGGCGCTGAGGTTTCGGTAGTTAATGCCGCTCCTGTTCTGCAAATTGCGCAGGTGGTATTCGTCTTTTCCTTCGGGCAGGAATTTTTCATCAATAAAATGATAACCGATCGAGGACAAAGGTTTTTTGGTGATCTCGTTCATGCGGCGAAAATAAATCAAAAGGGTTCATCGAAGAGAGAGGGTTTCACGCCAAGACGCAAAGCGATTGAAGACGCGAAGAATATTTTTAATTTCCTGAAGTACATACTGTCTTTCCAGTATTAAAGGTAGATCATTCAGATAGCTTCACTTCTTCGAATAGAATGAAA
>JBJMLU010000051.1:0-13921 GCA_045805145.1 Flavisolibacter sp.
AATTGGGAATTAGGAATTGGGAATTAGGAATTAGGGAGAGAACAGGGTTTCTATGAAATCATCTTTCGAAAACCTGATAGAAGAAAGAATTAATGTGGGGGAAAGGAGATGCAGAGATTTTCGCAGAGATATTTTGGTATATAAATCACTCGAATTAAAGTAAACTTTGAAACCTGTCGAACGTCATTGCGAGCGAAGCGACCCCCGCAGGGTGCGGGGCTAAAGCTATAGCGGTGGCGCAAGCAATCTCCGCCAACCTGTAGTACTAACCGCCCCATAGTTCACCGACTTTGAACTTTGAACTCCGAACTCCGAACTCTGAACTCTGAACTCTGAACTTTGAACTCCCAACTCCGAACTTCGAACTCGAACTCCCAACTCTCGCTACCTTCGCGTCCCATGACTCAGTACGCCCATGATCCGATCAAGCCTTTTTCTGAGGAAGGATCGAAGAAGGAACAGGTTGGCAAAATGTTCGACCGCATTGCACCGCGCTATGATTTTATGAACAGGTTTTTAAGTGTGGGCATTGATGTGGGCTGGCGAAAAAAGGCCATTCGAAAATTGAAAAAAGATTTGCCTCAATACCTGCTTGACGTGGCTACAGGAACCGGTGATATGGCTATTATGGCGGCAAAAATGCTTCGCCCCCAAAAGATCACGGGCATAGATATTTCAGAAAAAATGTTGGAAATCGGAAGAAAAAAGATTGAAAAAGAACAACTTGGAACGAAGATTGAGTTGCAGGCAGGTGACGGCGAGACAATAAACTTTCCCGATCATTCGTTTGATGGCGTGACCGTGGCCTTTGGCGTCCGGAATTTTGAACACCTGGAAAACGGACTGAAGGAAATATTAAGGGTATTGAAACCAGGTGGACAATTGGTGGTGCTGGAATTCAGCAAACCAAAAATTCCAGGGATTAGGAGCTTGTACAATTTATACATGGGTATTATAGCACCTAAACTGGCCGGAATGTTTCACCAGGATAGAAAGGCTTATGAATACCTCGATGCGTCGGCCAGGGCCTTTCCGGATGGACGGGACTTCGTTGAGATTTTAAAAAAAACCGGTTATACCGCTACCGAATGGAAACCACTAAGTCTAGGAATATGTTGCATCTACAGTGGACGAAAGCCAAAAGAATGAAAAACCATTTTCTCTTTGCCTTCCTTCTTTTTTTCTCCGTCTCCTGTTTCGCACAACAGGAAATTTACAGGGAAGAGCAGGACAAAAAGCTCTATTATTTCGGGCTATCCCTTTCCGCTGTTTATTCGCATTTTCAAATAGAACATCATCCCAGCTTCCTACAGCAGGACCAGATACTGGTGGCTGAACCAGGCAATGCGCCCGGCATCTCACTCAGGCTGGTTGCAGGAGTGAACCTGTCAGAGCGTTGGGAACTTCGTTTCAATCCAGGATTGATTTTTACAGACCGGCCGATCCTCTACCAGCTCAATCATAATTATCCTCCTGATTTAGACAACGGCTATAACGTTCAGAAAAGTGTGGAATCGATCATTACTTCTTTTCCACTTTCCATGAAGTTCAAATCAGACCGCATTGGAAATTTCCGCGCTTATATGTTGGGTGGAGGCTTTGCAGATTTTGATCTTGCTTCCAATTCCCAGAAAAGAAAAGCTGATGACCAGGTGCTGATCAAAAAACTGAGTTATGGAGTGGAGGCCGGATTTGGTTTTAATTTTTACCGTAAAAGCGTTACTGTTTCTCCTGAGATCAAGATCAGCGATGGTCTCAACAATCTCCACGACCGCAATCCAAGCCTCAATTACTCCGGGGTCCTTGACCGCATTCAATCCCGGATGATCATCTTCACTGTTCACCTGGAAGGATAGGTGTAGTTTGTAGTTGATAGCTGGTAATGGGTAGTTCTTAGAAGTGCAGAGCACTATTTGATTCAATATTTCGGGTTCTGCAGCTCGGTCCATCGCGTAAAAATTCTATATCAAACAGAGTTTGTGAATCAACTCTGTTTCTCCTTTCCCCGCGGTTAACAAAATTTTCCAGGAAGTAGGCCGATACTCATCTTACTATTCGATCTAAAGAACTACAAAGCACCAAGCACAAACTACAAACTCTCCTTATTTTTGCCCACTATCAAAAAAGACTATGACCATTTCTTATAACTGGCTCAGTCAATACCTGCCTGTGCATCTGGAGCCGGAGCGTCTTTCAAAAATTCTTACTTCAGTTGGGCTCGAAGTGGAGAAGATGGAAAGATTTGAAGAAGTAAAAGGCGGATTGAAAGGCCTTGTGATTGGCGAAGTGTTGGAGGCAGAAAAACATCCCAATGCCGACAAACTCAAACTCACCACCGTCAATATTGGCAATGGAGAACCGCTGAAGATTGTTTGTGGTGCACCCAATGTAGCTGCAGGCCAAAAAGTATTGGTTGCTCCGGTTGGTGTCACCATCTATCCAATAACTGGCGAGCCCATGACGATGAAGCTGGCAAAAATCCGGGGCGTTGAAAGTCAGGGGATGATTTGCGCAGAAGATGAAGTAGGTCTCGGTCACTCGCATGCAGGCATCATGGTACTTTCAAAAGATGCGAAGACGGGAATGAAGGCAGAAGAATATTTTCAGCCTTACAGTGATCTGGTTTATGAGATCGGATTAACACCCAACCGCATGGACGCGATGAGTCATTGGGGTGTTGCGCGGGACGTTTGCGCTTTTCTTTCGCACCATGAAAGACAGGATCTAAAACCTGTTCTTCCTTCCTATCCATTCAAAATAGACAAGAAAAGTTTAGACATTAAGGTCACCATTGAACACACAGCCGCCTGCAAAAGATATTCCGGACTTTGTTTCGACAACATCACTGTAAAAGAATCCCCACGCTGGTTGCAGGAGAGACTGAAATCTATTGGCATTCGTCCGATCAATAATATTGTGGACATCACTAATTTTATTCAACATGAAACAGGGCAGCCACTGCATGCATTCGACTATGATACCATCAAAGGTCATGAAGTGATTGTGAAAACACTTCCGGAAGGAACTTCTTTTGTTACTCTCGATGGAAAGGAAAGAAAATTGAGCAGCGAAGACCTGATGATCTGTGATGCGCAGGAGCCTATGTGCATCGCCGGTGTTTTCGGTGGCGTTCACAGTGGCGTGAAGGAAAAAACAAAAAGGATTTTTCTGGAGAGTGCGTGGTTCGACCCGGTCTTTATCCGCAAAACTTCATTCCGACATGGTCTTCGCACGGATGCTGCAACAAGATTTGAGAAAGGAATTGATATTTCAAATACGGTAAATGTTCTGAAGCGCGCTGCAATGCTGATCACAGAAATTACCGGAGCCGTGGTTGCTTCGGAAGTGGTGGATCTTTATCCTGACCCTGAACCCAAAAAAGAAGTGGCGCTGAAATACCAGTATCTAAAAAAATTAAGTGGCAAGAGCTACCATCCCGATGCTGTAAAACAAATTCTGAGCAGTCTTGGTTTTGGAATCGTGCGCGAAGGAATGGACGCGATGGTGCTCGAAGTTCCCTATCACAAACCAGATGTATCACTGCCGGCTGATATCGTAGAAGAAGTGTTGCGGATTGATGGGCTGGATAATATTGAGATTCCTGCTACCATCAGCATCTCTCCTTCCATTGCAGAAAATTTCAGGGCAGAACAACTGCAGGAAAAGATCGCAGGAATACTCACCGGACTTGGTTTCAGCGAAATCCTTACCAACTCCATCACGAACTCGGCTTTTTTTTCTGAGAAAGAATTGCAGACAAGTGTAAAGCTGCTGAATAACCTGAGCTCGGAATTAAATATGATGCGTCCTTCGATGCTGCATACCGCACTAGAAGTGATTGCATTCAACCACAACCGGAAAAACCAGGACCTGAGACTGTTTGAATTTGGAAAAACGTATTCCACTTCGGCTGTTGGACAATATGGCGAGACCAATCATTTGTGTTTGTACCTCACGGGTCAGCAAACTGAGTCGCACTGGAAATCAAAATCAAAACCGGTGGATTTATTCCTGATCAAGGGCATTGCAGAATCACTCCTCTCCCTTCTTGGCGTGCAGGGATATTCATTTGTTCAGGGTTCTTCAAATGAAATGAATCCGGTACTCAGTGCAAAACTGGGTGATCGTACGATATTGGAACTTGGCAAGGTCAATCACGCACTTGCGGAGCGATTCGACTTGAAGCAGGCAGTATTGATTGCCGACTTTAATTGGGATGAAATTCTTGTTTATGGTGTAAAGGCGGTGAAGTTTCGCGAGATCGCAAAATATCCTGCGGTGCAGAGAGATCTGGCGATGGTGGTCCCCCGTTCCATGAAATATGCCTCTATCGAAGAACAGATCAACCGGCTTCGTCTCAACAAACTCCAGGAGGTAAGGCTGTTTGATGTTTTCGAAAGTGAAAAGTTGGGAGAAGAAAAAAAATCCATGGCCATCAACCTGACTTTCCTGGATGAAGAAAAAACTTTGACAGACAAGGAAATTGATGCGTGGATGAACAAGATCATGATTACCTTAGAGAAGGAGCTCCGGGCAGAGATCAGGAGATAATCTATGTCGCTTGACCAGCAATTCAACACCGTTAATGATAAACTTCAGCAATTGCTGAAACAATACAATCGTCTGCAGAAAGAAAATGAAAAGCTGAAAGAAGAATTACAGGAGTCCAAAAGCAGGGACCGTGAAATGCAGCTGAAAATGGAAGAATTTCAACAGCAGATCAGCATCCTGAAACTGGGTTCAGGGGAAATGAACGAAAAAGACCGAAAGGATTTTGAAAAAAAAATTGGTCAGTACATCCGCGAGATCGATAAGTGTATTTCTTTTTTAAGCCAATAAATAGAGAGGGTTGATAGTTGATGGTTGGTAGTTGATGGTTGGTAGTTGATAGAAGGAATTGGGAATTGAGGTATTGAGGTATTAAGGTACTAAGGTGGAATTGGGAATTGGGAATTGGGAATTTGGGAGAGAGCAGGTTTCTATGAAATTGTCAATCTGTGAAATCTGTGTTTACGGACAGGTTTTTGGAGACGATAAGCAGCACTCAAAATGACTGCCTGCAAAGAACGAGAAACAATAAACTATAAACCAGAAAACGCCCATGGATCTTATTCCGCTCAATCTTCTTATTGGTGACCGCAGCTACAGGGTACGCATCCATCCAAAAGATGAAGAAGTAGTGCGCAAGACCGTCAAGACCATTAATGATAAAATGATGGAGTTCAAAACCAGTTTTGCCGGCAAGGACATGCAGGACTATATTGCCATGGTGCTGGTATGGTTTGCCACCGAGCAGAACGCGGCCATCTCCAACCTGGTGAACCTCGATAATGTAAGCAGCCGGCTGCAAACCTTGGAAAAAATGATCGACTCCGCTTTGGATTGAACTCTGATCTCACAAATATTTCCGCCGCGAGAAAGGATTGTTTATTCATACAACAAGACTTCAATCAATTCCCGAATTGAGACTCCAAAGTCCTGACTCCGAACTCCGAACCTTAAAATACTTTCCCTTTTGTATCTTCGCCAACTACCATCTTTGGTATGAGTACTCATTGCACATATATCAACCATCAAAATTTTAAAACCCTGAGAAATGGACCCCAACATACTTGCGCTTATTATTGGCCTGGCAGCCCTCGTTGTCGGCATCATAGCGGGTAAATTCATCTTCGCCAAAGACACCCGCAAAAGAGTTGAAGAAGCAGAATTACAAGCACAAACCCTCATCAAAGAAGCCCAGTTAAGGGCTGAAACCGTCAGGAAAGAAAAAGAAATAGAGGCAAAAGAAAGATTCGTTCAACTAAAATCTGAACACGATCGTGAGGTCAATGACCGGAACAGAAGAATTTCAGAGGCAGAAAACCGAATCAAACAAAAAGAATCCAGTATCAATCAAAGGACCGAGCAACTGGAAAGACAGATCAAGGAAAACGAAGCCATCAAACAGAACCTGAATAGGCAGATAGAAGTAGTGAATTCCAAACAGGCCGAACTGGAAAAACACCAGGAAGAACACACTCGCCGCCTGGAAAAAATATCCGGCCTTACTGCTGAAGAAGCGAAGTCGCAACTGGTAGAAAGCCTGAAGCAGGAAGCCCATTCCCGTGCTCTGGGACTGCAGCAGGAAATTATTGATGAAGCCAAACAGAAGGCCAACAAGGAAGCCCGTAAAATCATTATTCAATCCATACAGAGAACGGCTGCCGAACAGGCCATTGAAAATGCCATCACTGTTTTCAATTTGGAGACCGACGAGATCAAGGGACAGATCATTGGTCGCGAAGGAAGAAATATCCGCGCCATCGAGGCAGCTACCGGTGTGGACCTCATAGTGGATGACACGCCGGAGGCCATCATCCTTTCCTGTTTTGATCCTCTGAGAAGAGAGATCGCAAGACTTAGCCTGCAAAGACTGGTGACAGATGGACGCATACATCCTGCGCGTATTGAAGAAGTGGTAGAGAAAACCCGCCGTCAGTTGGAAGAGCAGATTATGGAAATTGGAGAAAGGACCGTGATCGAGCTTGGCATACATGGACTTCACAAAGAGCTGGTTCGTATTGTAGGAAAGATGCGCTTCCGTTCTTCTTATGGACAAAATCTTTTGATGCACAGTAGAGAAGTGGCCAATCTTTGTGGTATTATGGCTTCTGAGCTGGGACTGAATCCAAAACTGGCGAAACGCGCGGGGCTTCTGCACGACATCGGCAAAGTACCGGACGAAGAAACTGAATTGAGTCACGCCTTACTGGGAGCTAAGCTTGCAGAAAAATATGGCGAAAATCCGGCAATCGTCAATGCCATTGGTGCGCATCACGATGAAATGGAAATGCAATACGTGATCTCTCCCATTATCCAGGCCTGCGATGCCATCAGCGGTGCACGCCCCGGTGCACGCAGGGAGATCATGCAGCAATACCTGCAAAGGATCAAGGAACTCGAAACGCTGGCGCAGGGCTACAACGGCGTAGAGAAAGCATATGCCATCCAGGCCGGAAGAGAACTCCGTGTGATCGTTGAAGCCGACAAGGTTACGGACCAGGAAAGTGAAAAACTTTCTTTCGAGATCGCCCAAAAGATCCAAACAGAAATGACTTACCCCGGACAGATCAAAGTAACTGTGATCAGGGAGAAGAGGACGGTGAATGTGGCGAGATAGAGAGAAGCGGATGCTTTTGGCTATTGGCTATTAGCTGTTGGACTTTAAGAAGGGAAATTTCCTTCAGGATTAAGAGGTTTTACCCTTTTGTATGATGTATTGCCTTTTTAAATTGAAATAAAAAGGCATGAAAAATTTTAAGAACCTGAGGATTTGGCAAACCGGATATTCAATTGCAATTGATACTTATAAACTATTGAAGACTTTTCCAACAGAAGAACGTTTTGGATTGTCCAGACAAATAGCCAAGGCGGCCGTCTCTATACCCTCCAACATTGCAGAAGGCAGCAGCAGAAACAGCCAGAAAGATTATGGTCACTTTATAGAGATTTCCCTGGGCTCTTCTTTTGAATTGGAAACTCAAATCCTGATTGCAGATTCCTTAGATTTTGGAGACCACTTACTTCGGGCCAGCATCCTAAAAAACATTGAAAAGGAAAACATCATGCTTCACAGCTTTTTGTCAACACTTAAGAAGTAGTTAATAATTGCCGGGTAACCGCCAACAGCCAACAGCTACCAGCCAACAGCCCTTCCCATCCTGCCCAATTTATTTGGAATTTCATCCCCTTCCCATTACCTTTGCGTTCCTTAAATTTTGAGTTATGAATGCTGCTGTTGCCTATGTACACGAACAATTAACAGGCAAAAAAGACTTCCCCAAGTTTAAAGCCGGTGATAATATTACCGTTAATTATAAAATTATTGAAGGAAATAAGGAAAGGATCCAGTCTTTCCGCGGTGACGTGATTAAAAGACAAGGAGAAGGCAATACGGCAACTTTTACGGTCCGCAAGATCTCTGATGGCGTGGGTGTGGAAAGAGTATTTCCTTACTTTTCTCCCAATATTGACTCCATCATCCTGAACAAATCAGGACGTGTACGCCGCGCCAAGCTTTACTACCAGCGTGAACGCAGTGGTAAGAGCGCCCGTATCCAGGAAAAGAAAAGAGCACTGGAAACAGCCTGATTGCTATAAAATCTTTCAAAATTGTCCCGGATCATGCGGGACATTTTTTTTTAAAATAAAATGTTATTGCCTGCTTACGACCATTATTTTCAAATAACTTCGTAGCTTATTCTTCATAATTAATTATCCATTTATGGGTCCCCTAGGCTTTAATGAAATTCTGATCATTCTGATCATCGTTTTGCTCCTTTTTGGTGGAAAGAAAATTCCCGAGTTGATGCGTGGTTTGGGCCGCGGTATGCGTGAGTTCAACGATGCAAAAAATAATGTTCGCAAAGAAATTGAAGATGGTATCACTGAGAAAGAACGTCCGACTACCACAACCACAACGACCAGTAATTCTTCTACCACCCAACCTTAATGCTTCACCCTTAGCCATTACTAAGGCCCGCTTTGTTTGCATTCGATTCCATTGAACGCTACCATGCCGATCTAAAGGAAGGCAAAACCACCTGCCTTGAAACGGTACGGCACTACCTTGCGGCCATTGAAAAGAACCAATCGCTCAATGCATTTATAGAAGTATTCGGAGAAGAGGCAATCAAAAAGGCTAAAGAACTTGATGCCGGGCCACTGCGAGGCCGACTTCATGGCGTTATCATCGGACTCAAAGACAATATTTGTTACAGAGGTCACAGGTCCGGCGCTGCATCACTGATACTTGAAAATTTTATCAGTCCTTATTCCGCAACAGCAGTTGAACGACTTCTTCACGAAGGCGCCATCATCATTGGCCGCCAAAACTGCGACGAGTTTGGAATGGGTTCTACCAATGAAAATTCTCCATTTGGTCCTGTTCACAATCCAGTGCACTACGATTATGTTCCTGGTGGATCATCAGGTGGAGGCGCTGCTTCTGTAAAAGCCGGTCTATGCATGGCGGCTCTTGGTAGCGATACCGGCGGATCGGTAAGACAGCCCGCTGATTTTTGTGGTGTTGTTGGACTGAAGCCTGGCTATGGACGCGTGTCCCGGCACGGACTCATTGCTTATGGCTCTTCGTTCGATCAAATTGGTATACTTACTCAAAACATTCCTGATGCTGAAAGAATCTTGCAGGTCATTTCGGGACCTGACGAATTTGATAGTACGGCCCTTCCCGAAAAATTGGAAGAGGCACCCGTTGAAAAAAATAAAAAATTCAGGATTGCCTGGTTTCCAGAATGGATAGAACATCCTTCAGTAGATCCTGAAATTTCTGCTTCGCTGAAAAAATACATCAGTCAATTAAGCGATGCTGGTCATCAAACTGAACCCGTTCATTTTTCTCTGACCGACTATATTGTTCCTACTTACTATGTACTAACTACTGCGGAAGCATCCTCCAATCTTTCACGCTTTGATGGTATCCGGTATGGAAGGGCATCTGCAAGCAGATCCACTGATCTTGCCAGTTTTTATCAATATAACCGCTCTGAAGGGTTCGGTCGGGAAGTGAAAAGAAGGATTATGCTCGGGACCTTTGTATTGAGCTCTGGATATTATGATGCTTACTTCACCAAAGCACAACAGGTTCGACAACAGCTCAAATCAAAGACTGAACTGATTTTCAAGGACTTCGATTTTATTTTGGCGCCCAATTCTCCAACTACGGCTTATAAAATTGGCGAGAAAGACAAGGATCCGCTCGCTATGTACCTGGGCGATATTTTTACAGTTTTTGCGAGTCTTACAGCCCTGCCCGCCATTTCTTTACCAGTTTTTAAACATTCTTCTAACCTTCCTTTTGGAGTACAATTGATTGGTTCTCCTCAAGATGAGGTATCTTTGCTACGCTTTTCGCATCACCTGATGCAACAATAAAGGAGAGTAAGGTTCCCCGTGTGATTTGGTTCATTTCCTTAAAAAAAGATTGTGATGAACAAACTTTTATTGTTAGCTACCAGCCTCTTCTGCCTGAACCTTCAAGGTTTTCCGGCAGGAATTCCAAACCAGGGTGGAGCTTCCGCAAAAATCATTTCCGATTCTTCCATTAAAGAGCAGGTTGCAGCAGATCCCAAAAATGGTTTTAAAGATCTGTTCGAGTCTTCTTCTGAAAATGGAAATTTTGTTGCCAAACTAAATCCCAAGGCCGTCAGCTTTGTTCAGGACTATATCGAGTCTGATGGCAACCGGTTGAACAGGATGAAAGAATGGGGCCGGCCCTTTTTCGACAAGATAAAGAGCATTTTTGAAGCACGTTCTCTTCCCGCCGAACTGAAATATCTGGCGGTGATTGAATCTGATTTGAAAACTTCTGCTACTTCGGTGGTGGGTGCCGCAGGGCCCTGGCAATTCATGACTGAAACAGCGCGCGGACTCGGTCTGAAAGTGAATCGTAAAGTGGATGAAAGAAGGGATTTCACCAAGAGTACCATTGCAGCAGCACGTTATCTCTCCAGTCTGTACAATCTTTATGATGATTGGCTGTTGGTGATCGCAGCCTACAATGGCGGTCCAGGCGTGGTCAATTCAGCAATCCGCAGAAGTGGTAGCCGTAATTTCTGGGAACTTCAGAACTACCTGCCTGCAGAATCCAGGAACCATGTCAAGAAATTCATCGCTACTCATTATATCATGGAAGGTGATGGTGGGCTCACCACACTAACAAAGGATGAAACCGCACTGGCCCAAATATCAGGCATGCCTGCTGATGCTAATCTCTCAGCACTGATGGTCAGTGGCAGGTATAGCGCCCAGGCCATTACACAAAACCTGCAGATGGATCCCGTTGAATTCAACCGGCTCAATCCGAATTTTGACAAACAGCTGTCGGCAAATGGAAGCTTCAACCTTCGTTTGCCAGCGGAGAAGATGGCTTCTTTCCAGACCAATAAGCCGCAAATTCTTGAACAGTCGCTTCGGCTGCTTATCGCCAGATAAACGAAGATAAAATCAGATAAAAAAGCAGGAATGATGTTCCTGCTTTTTTATGTCGTCATTTAGAGAAGTCGTCAGACGTCGGACGGCGGAAGCGAACGGCCGTCCATAAATAGAAGTTGGAAGGCGCGCCCTCCTCACATCTCACATCCCTCATCCCACATCTCTTCTCTCCAGCACCTCTCGTATCGCCGCTCCTTTGAGAAGGCATTCTTCCCATTCCAATTCAGGTTCGCTATAAATGGTGATGCCGGAACCAGTCTGGTAGGAAAGATATCTGTTGGAGGAGTTGTACATGATACTTCGGATCACCACATTGAAATCAAAATCGCCGGAAGGATCGATATAACCAAGGGAACCGGAAAATATTCCCCGGGAGGAGTTTTCATATTCGTCAATCAGATGCATGACCTTATGTTTGGGGGCGCCCGTCATGGAGCCCATGGGAAAGCAAGCTCCAATGATGCCGGAAAATTTTATTTCCGGAAGCAGTTCTCCGCTGATGGTGGAGATCATCTGGTGCACCTGAGGATAAGAATAAATTCCAAAAAGTTCTTCCACCTTTACAGAAGCATCCACACAGATTTTTGAAAGGTCGTTGCGCACCATGTCCACCACCATCACATTTTCCGAACGCTCCTTGGCACTTTTGCGCAGATTTTCTTTGAGCAGCGCGTCAGCTTTAGGATCTGCAAGTTCTCTTCTGCTGGTTCCTTTCATGGGTTGGGAGAAAATTTTCTTTCCCTTCTTCATTAAAAAACGTTCGGGACTGGCACAAATCAAAAATTTATCTCCCAGTTTATATAAAGCAGAAAAAGGATTGGGTGAAATGCCGGTCAGATTTTCAAAGACATCCACCGGATCAACCACGACCTCCGTTGCAAAAAATTCCTGGCAGAAGTTGATCTCATAACAGTCTCCTCTTCTGATGTGCTCCTGAAGCTTATTGATTTTTTCCAGATAGTCTTCCCGCCTTAGCTTTTGCTGCAGGTTCACCAATTCTTTTTTTCTGAATGGCCGGTCTGTTGACTGGCTGATCTCTTTGAAAACCTTCTGAGGGTCGGAACCCGAAATCATTAATTCATTGCCGCGCACCTGCAGCACTACCTCCGGAATAAAAAAGAAAAGTTCTGGGAAGCCAATGAGATTTTCTTTATTGGTATTTAGTTGATACAGCTTATGATTGAACTCATAGTTCAGGTGACCGAACTTCCAATGGTTGTTGCTCAGAAAGCGATCAAGCAGATTTAATTGGTTGGAAGAAATAGAATCCTGAACACCCGCTGCCAAAAGGCAGTCGTGACGATGGGGATGAATGGAATAATCCTGGTTGTCCAGTAAACAAAAAATGTTGAACCGGCTGGCCCAGTTCAACATTTTTTTCTTCAATGCCACTACATCCGCTACATGATACGTGCCGTTAGTCAGGATTTATGTTTATTGAAAGTGATCATTAAAAATCTTCTTCCTCTTCATCAAAGCCGCCGTCATTAAAGAGATCCATGTCTTTGAAGTCTTCTTCTTCCTCTACTTTAAAATCCTCTTCTTCCTCTCCCTTGCTACTCTTGCCTTTCTTTGATTTGGGAAGATCAAACTCTTCAAAATCCGGATCCCAGTCGTCCTCTTCCTCTTCACCATCCCAGTCATCATCTGCTGCATCGTCACCCTCTTCATCGTCATCCTTCTTGGTTTTCTTGGATGATTTCTGCGGAGCTACCTCTTCATCTTCATCGCCCTCATCATCTTCTTCCTTTTTTTTGGGCTTAGCAGTTTTTTTGGCCTGTGCAACGATTGTTTCCAAAGATTTTTCAGAGGTTATTTCCTCCACTAAGATTTCTGACATATTGAGTTGGAATTAGCGCTGTAAAATTTGTTCGAAGATTTTGAATCGCCAAATTTTAAAAAAAAATTTTAAGGGTAGAATTATTCAGATTAAATCCTTATAATCTGATCTCTCCCGGGTCCATTGGAGATAAAGCGTACGGCGGCAGTAAGATTCTTATTGATAAACGCCATATAGGATTTCATGGCATCCGGAAGCTGGGAGGCTTCCCTGAACTGCGAAGTTTCCATCTTCCATCCGGAAAAACTTTCATAACAGGGATGGATGGACGCATGGGTCATCTGAAAGGGAATCTCCATTTTTTTCTGTCCATTGATCTCATACGCAGTGCAGATCTTCAATTCTTCAAATGCATCCAGCACATCGGCCTTGGTAATCACCAGTTGTGTAACTCCATTGAGCATACAGGCATATTGAAGGGCCACCAGGTCCATCCAGCCGCAACGGCGAGGCCTGCCGGTGGTTGCACCAAATTCACTTCCAACACGGCGAAGCTTTTCGCCGGTTTCATCTTCCAGTTCGGTCGGAAACGGACCGCCCCCTACCCGGGTGCAATAAGCTTTCGACACGCCGATCACTTCCCTGATTTTTTGCGGAGCCACACCCAGTCCGGTACATACGCCCGCAGAAATGGTATTGCTCGACGTGACAAAAGGAAAGGTTCCGAAATCTATATCCAGCATACTTCCCTGCGCACCTTCCGCGAGCACTTTTTTTCCCTGACCGATCTTCTGGTTGATAAAATATTCTCCATTCACGATATTGAGTGTCTTGAGAAATTCCAGGGATTCAAAAAATTCCTCTTCCCAAACCGATATGTCTTCATTGAAATGAAAATTATCCAGGAGCTTCTGGTGCTTCAAGCGCAATTTGATGTAGGAAGTAGTAAATGATTTATGCAGCAAGTCTCCCACGCGCAATCCATTTCTGCCTGTTTTATCCATATAAGCAGGACCGATGCCTTTAAGCGTGGATCCGATCTTCTCATTTCCTTTGGATATCTCTGCTGCCTTGTCCAATGCGCGATGCGTGGGAAGAATGAGGTGTGTTCGCTCGGAGATAAATAAATTCTTCTTGAGGTCAACA
>JBJMLU010000052.1:0-31082 GCA_045805145.1 Flavisolibacter sp.
AGAGAGGGGTTTCACGCAAAGACACAAAGAAAAGAAGCCGCAAAGAATATTTTAATATTTAGTTCGGTCATTCCCTACTGGGTGTTTGTTTATTCTCTTCGAAGGAGTAGGCTTCACGAAATTTCCCTGAATAAACCAGTAAAACACTTTATAGTAAAGGAAAACTAAAATATTCTTTGCGGCTTCTTTTCTTTGTGTCTTTGCGTGAAACCCCTCTCTCCTATTTCAACTCCATTATCCATATAGTTTTTCCAGGGATTTTCCATTCAGAAGAAAGGCTGTTGGTTTGGGCATCGAGGATGTTTTTGGCAGAAGAAAATCCGTTGGTCCTTTCAGAAAATCTTTCCGGATGGATCGTTGTTTCGGAGGTGGAAGTGTTCATTACGACCATGATGGTTTGGTTTACATCATAGCGGAAATAAGTGTACACTCCATTATCAGGAACATATTGCATCATCTTTCCTGTTTTGAGTGCCGAAGAATTTTTCCTGAAATTGGCCAGGGTCCTGATCCAGTTGAATACTTCGTTTTCCTGGGCGGTCCTTCCCTGGACTGTAAATTTATTTTGCGCATCTTCCTTCCATCCGCCCCAGAAATCACCGCGAACAAGTCCATCCGGATTGGACACTCCTTTCAGAAGAATTTCTGTTCCGTAATACATTTCAGGAATGCCACGAGATGTCAGTAGCCAACCCAATCCCATTTTCAATTTGTCTACATCTTCATTTACCTGGGAGAGAAACCGGGTCATGTCGTGGTTGTCGAGGAAGATAACATTGTTGCTAGGGTCCTGATAAAGAAAATCATTCGAAAGGGTTTCGTACAATTTGTTCACGCCATCGGTCCACCCGAAGTTCTGAGTGAGTGCAGGATTAATGCCATAGAGATTGCATTGGAAATCGGTTACTCCAATGAGGTTGGAATGAAAGGATGTTTTGATATTGTTGCGGGCAAAATATGCCTGGTTGGCCGTTCCATGCACCCAGGTCTCTCCGAACATGGTGATCTTTGGATATTCTTTTATCAGCGCATCGTTGCAGCGGTTCATGAACTCGAGGTCATTGTAGATATAAGTATCGATCCGCCATCCATCGACACCAAATTCCTCCACGCTCCAGATGGCATGCTGAATCAAAAAATTTGCGACATAAGGATTGTTCTGATTCAGGTCAGGCATTTGTGGTGTGAACCATCCATCAAGCATGGTTTTGCGATCAATCTGGGCACCATGCGGATCGAAAAGTGGCTGGTCTTTGTAGGTGGTTTGAGTATAGAGTGGCCATTGATGCAGCCAATCTTTCATAGGCAGGTCCTGAACAAAAAAATGATACAGCCCGCAGTGATTGTACACTGCGTCCTGAATGAGTTTCATTCCGCGACGGTGCAATTCATCGCCTAATTTTTTATAGGTTTCATTTCCACCCTGACGAGGATCTACTTTATAATGGTTGGTGATGGCATATCCATGTTCGGTGCGGTTGGGCATATCGTTTTCCAAAACCGGTGTGAGCCAAACCGTACTGATGCCCAGGTCTTTTAAATAATCCAGGTGATCGATCACGCCCTGGATGTCGCCGCCATGCCTTGTGAAAATGGAATCGCGGTTGAGGGACTGGTCCTTCATACCTGTAACACGGTCGTTGCTGTAGTCGCCATTGGCAAAACGGTCGGGCATGATCAGGTAGATGAAATCCTGCGAACGCACGCCTTGCGCATAGCCGGTACCGTTGCCAGAGCGTCGAGGAAGAAGTTCAAAAGCTACATCACTATCTACTGTAATCGGGATATGAACGGTAGCTGGCTTTGCACTGGCGCTGATCACCATGTCAAGAAAAATATAGTTTGGACTTTCTACCGTATGAATTTCCTTCAGCGTAACTCCATTTGCTATTTTATAACCATTCGGAAATTTTTTTGCCTTCACCAATTTTCCAATATCTGCCTGATGAATCATGATCTGCAGATTGGGATTTTTCATGCCCACCCACCAGTGCGTTGGATAGATACCTTCTGTAATGAGGGTCTCTCTTGTCTGGCAACTGGTTGTAAGCGTATATGCAATGAATAGTGCGAATACTAATATCCTCTTCATAAATGAGATTAAGTGGTTTTCTCCGTACAAGGCCGACCTGTTAAATAATCTCAGTGGTTTCATCCGGCAAAGGAAGAACATCCTTCACCGATTTTGCACCCGGATCATACACATAGATCACACTGATGGCGGCACAGAGCATAAAGATCCCGGCGAGTACAATGGCATAAATGGGTTGTCCTCCATAAATATGTTTGACGATCCATCCTCCAAATAAACCATTGATGATTTGCGGCAGCGTGATAAAGAAATTGAAAATGCCCATGTAAATTCCGAGCTTACCTGCAGGAATAGAACCAGACAGGATCACGTAAGGCATCGCCAGTATGCTGGCCCAGGCCAGTCCCACTCCGACCATGGAATATTTCATAAGCGAGGGATCCTTAATAAAAAATATGGAGATCAATCCGAGTCCGCCCGCGATGAGCGATACAGAGTGTGTCAGCTTTCTTCCAATATATTTTGCAATGAAAGGAAGGAACAACGCATAGATCATGGCCACGAAATTGTACACACCAAAAGCAGAACTTACCTTGTTGCCCGCATCATTATAGGCCACGGTTTTTGAATAGTCGCCATGCAATCCATAAACATGTGTAGCCACTGCATCGGTTGTAAATACCCACATGCTGAAAAGGGCGAACCAGCTAAAGAACTGCACCAGTCCCAATTGTTTCATGGTCCTCGGCATTTTTCCAAAGTCGGAAATGATTTCTGCGACTCCTTTCTTATCTGTCTCTACTGGCTTGCCATGATATTTTTCGTATTCACGCGGAGGATATTCTTTGGAAAAAAATACGGTGACCAATATAGCTACAATAAAAACAGCAGCGCCGATATAAAACGAGTACTTGATATTGTCTGCAACTCCTCCGGCGCCTGGGGTCATGCTCACACCGTGGTCGGCTAAAATTTCTGGAAGTGCGGAGCCGGCTACGGCACCCAGTCCAATTAAAAAGGTTTGAATACTGAAGCCTGTTGTTCTTTGTCCGTCGGGTAAGTTATCGGCTACCAGGGCTCTGAACGGTTCCATAGCAACATTAAAAGAAGCATCCATGATCATCACCATTCCCGCACCAATCCAAAGAGCAGGAACAACTGAAGAAAGACCGCCTGAATTGGGAAGGAAAATCAGCGCGATCGAGGAGAGAATCGCGCCTGTCAGAAAATAAGGTTTTCTTCTGCCTAGCCGGTTCCAGGTGCGGTCGCTGTAATGACCGATCAAGGGTTGCACAATCATTCCTACCAGTGGCGCTACAATCCAGAACATGGGCAGCTGGTCCACGTCGGCACCAAAAGATCTTAATATCCTGCTGGTATTTCCATTTTGAAGTGCAAAGCCAAACTGGATGCCCAAGAACCCGGTGCTCATGGTAAATATTTGTGCGATCGTGAGCCGGGGCTTGGTCACATTTCCTTTTTGCAAAGCAGTAGATGACTGAATAGCCATAAGCAATCATTAGTTGATGATCGAAAGTTAATAAGGAAATGGATAATTCGTTCGGAAAGCTGTGAGCTTCGAGCAATGAGCCCTGAGTTTCAGACAAGACAAAGATTGTTCAATGCAAATTGATGATTCTCTAAATGGCGATGAACGATTGACCTCTTTGGACCTGATGTCTCATGACGACAACTCCTTCACACCCCAATCGTAAATCCATTTGGAATCACGGCTCCTTTTTTCAGTACGATAATGCCTTCTTTTACCGCATAAAGTGGCGTATCTCCTTCTTCGAGATGGGTTCCACCCATGATGCGCACGTCATCACCGATGCGACAGTTCTTGTCCAGGATGGCATTGCGGATCTGGCAGCGGTTACCCACTCCCAGTTGAGGCAAGCCATGTTGCTGGTCCATAGCAATGTCGCTCAGTGTTTCATAATAGTCATTTCCCATCATGTACACATTCACCAGGGTGGAATCGTGTCCGATGCGTGAGCGGATACCGATCACAGAGTTTTCTATCTGCGCCGCATTCACAATACAACCATCGGCAATGATGGTGTGATCGAGACGGGTTCCACTCACTTTTGCTGGTGGAAGCATGCGTGCACGCGTATAAATCGTTTTTGTGTTGTCGAATAAATTGAACTCCGGAAGATCTTTAGTCAGTCCGAGATTGGCATGAAAGAAGGCAGGAATGTTTCCGATGTCTTCCCAGTAACCTTCATACTGATAGGAAGCTACTTTATATTTTTCAATCGACTGCGGGATGATCTCCTTTCCAAAATCAGTTGCCTCTCTATATTCATTTTGCAAAAGCTCGAACAAAAGCTGTCGGTTGAAAATATAGATACCCATGGAAGCCAGGTATTCCTTTCCCTTGCTACGCATCTCTTCGCCGGTATCACTCACCCAGTTCTCCAAACCCGATTTTGGTTTTTCTGTAAAGGAAGAAATCAGACCGTCCTCGGTTTTAAGAATGCCAAACTCTGATGCTTCTTTTGCAGTAACAGGAATTGTAGCAATGGTGATATCGGCATTCAGTTCTTTGTGGTTTGACAGCATGTCCTGAAAATCGATCTGATAGAGCTGGTCGCCAGAGAGAATGAGAATGTATTCACTATCGAAGGGCGCAATATGCCGGAGGCCCTGGCGAACCGCGTCGGCTGTTCCCTGAAACCAGGTTGGATTGTCAGGTGTTTGTTCCGCGGCAAGTATGTCCACGAATGCCGAACTGAATGCGCTGAAATGATACGTGTTTTTGATATGCCGGTTGAGTGAAGCCGAATTATACATCGTTAGCACGAACATTCTTGAGATACCGGAGTTGAGACAGTTGGAAATGGGAATGTCAACCAGGCGGTATTTGCCCGCAATGGGCACTGCTGGTTTCGAACGGCTTGCTGTCAGTGGAAATAGTCTTGTTCCTGCTCCTCCTCCTAAGATCACCGATAAAATTTGTTTGCTCATAGCCTGGTTATTGCTGATTGATTGTTTCGGGTTTGTACTTTGTACTGGCAAAGTTTATGGAATTAACTTCATTGTTCATTGACTGATTCCTTATACTTCATTTATTTCAGCGATTCATATACTCGTATATAATCACCGGCCGAAGCATCCCAGGAATGATCGATGTGCATCATATAGCTGCGCATCCAATTGTACAGGTCGCGTTTGTTGGTGTACAGGTCGATGGCTCTTCCAACGCTGTACGTGATGTCATTTACATCAGCGTTGTTAAACCTTATGCCATATCCCTGCCAATCCCCAAAGTCCTTCACTGTATCTTTTAATCCGCCTGTGCTTCTCACTACGGGTACGGTACCATATCGAAGCGCATACATCTGGTTGAGGCCACAAGGTTCCACCCTGCTGGGCATCAGTAAAAAATCCGCGCCAGCATACATCAGGTGACTCAGCGCCTCATTGTAGCCGATATGGGTATTGACAAATCCGTTGAGCTGGCTCTTTACTTCCTCCAGCCGGTTCTCTACATCGGGTTCGCCCGAACCAAGTATCAAAAAATTGGCATTGCCGTGGTGTTGATAAATGGAATTGCGAATGGCATCAGGCAAAATATCAGCCGCTTTTTCTCCCACCAGTCTTCCGATAAAAGTAAAAAGCGGTTTTTCCGCATCGAGTCCGAACATACCGCATAATTCTTTCTTATTTTTTTTCTTTCCTTCCCTCACCATGTGGTCATCATAATTCTTGATGATCAAATGATCTTTTGAAGGGTCCCATACATCTGCATCAATTCCGTTCAGTATGCCCACGCTTTTTCCCTGCTCATACTGCATCAGATTTTCAAGTCCATTGGCAGAATAGCGCAGCTCCTGCAGGTAGCTTGGACTCACGGTTGTTACTTTCCAGGCACAACGGATGGCACATGCCAGCGGGTTGATGTTGTTGTTCCAGTCAAGCAGTCCCCATTTATAAGGATCGTAATGAGGAAGCAGGTGGTTCTGGTCCCATCCCATCCATCCCTGGTACTGCGCATTGTGGATGGTGAATACGGTAGGTACATCTGCAAGACTGTTGAAAGCATAAGCGTGCTTGAGGAAAAAAGGAATCAGTCCTGTATGATGATCATGTGTGTGAATAACGGATGGTTTGTGCTGCCATTTACTGAGCCAGTCACAAACTGCAATCTGAAAAGCCACAAACCTGCGTGTGTCATCGTCGTAACCGTAAATTTTTTCGCGATCCAGAAGGCCGTTGATGTCAATGAGATAAAGATCGAAGTCTAGTTTGTTTGTCTTTTCACGGATCACTGCATATTTGAACCAGTGGTCTCCCATGTTCTGTCCTCCTTCGTGTACGAGTTCCCATTCGTTCTGAAAAAGGAATTTGGTGCGGTACATGGGCATCACCACTTTAGCTGTGTGTCCGAGTTCATTCTGGTACTTTGGCAATGCGCCAACTACGTCACCCAGTCCTCCTGCTTTTGCCACAGGAAAACATTCTGCTGATACATGAATTATCTCCATAGTTTTTACATCGCTTATTTGAAGTTAGACTAAAATCTTTTTCAACATATTGGAGGCAGGAATTTTTCTATCATTGAAACTTGTTATTTTCAACTTTTAAAATAAACCAAAATCATATGGCTACATCCATGGGACCCAGCAGGCCAACTGTTGTTTCCAGTTCTGCAGCGCCCATTCCCACCAACTATGGAGCATTGAGTACTTTGGTCACTGTATTTTTCTTCTGGGGATTTATAGCAGCAGGCAATAGTGTCTTCATTCCATTTTGCAAACACTATTTTAAGCTCGATCAGTTTCAAAGCCAGTTGGTTGACTTTGCATTTTATACAGCTTATTATATTGGTGCTCTTGGATTGTTTGCCTACGGAGCCTTTGGTGGACGGGACCTGGTGGCAAAATGGGGTTATAAGAGAAGTATTGTTTATGGACTTTTATTTTCGGCCATTGGCGCTACAGCTATGATCATTGCCGTAAATGCCAATGCATTCGCTGGAATGTTGTTTGGTTTGTTCATTGTTGCTCTTGGATTTTCACTTCAACAAACTGCCGCGCAGCCGTTTGCCATTACTCTGGGTGATCCTTCTACAGGAACCAGTCGTGTAAACCTTGGAGGTGGTGTCAATTCCTTTGGCACCATGATCGGTCCTATTGTAGTGGCATTCGCTCTTTTTGGTACAACAGCCGCCATTACCGATGAAAAGATTGCTTCTCTTAGTTTGAGCAAAGTAATATTTCTTTATGCAGGTGTGGGTGCTTTGTTTATTGCTGCGGCAGCCCTATTCTATTTTTCTAAAAAAGTTCCTTCCGGAATATCCACTGAAAAAACTGAGTCAGAGACCAAGGCGCTCTACGCATTGCTGGTGATGACTGGGTTATTGGTCATTATGTTCGTACCTGTATTCAATAGTTACAAAACAGATCCCGCAACGCTTACCGACGTACAAAAGCATGCACTGGAAACTTATAGATTGAAATGGTTGTTTGGTGCGCTGGCTGTGGTGGTGATCAGCCTTTTACTTTCCAACTTCAGTGCACGCCGCAGGCCGGAGGGCTGGGGCGCGATGAAGTATCCGCAGCTCGTATTGGGCATGCTGGGCATCTTTGTATATGTAGGCGTGGAGGTGACCATTGTAAGCAACCTGAGTGAACTTTTGAAACAACCTCAGTTTGGAGGTTATCCGTCTTCACAGGTGGCTCCATTTATTTCCATGTATTGGGGTAGTCTGATGATTGGAAGATGGACCGGAGCTATTTCGGTTTTCAATGTCAAATCCTCTACCCGCCAGCTATTGATGATCATTGTTCCTCTCGTAGCTTTTGGTGTGGTGATTGGAGTGAACTACGTTTCGCAATACGATGTTCGTCCTCTCTTTTATTATATACTTTGCGTGCTGGTACAAATAGTTGCATTTTTCCTCAGTAAAGACAGGCCAGCGCGTACCTTGTTAATTTTTGCAACCCTTGGGCTTGCGGCCATGATTATCGGACTGATGTCTACAGGGCAGATTGCAGTATATGCCTTTCTCAGTGGAGGACTTTTCTGCTCAATCATGTGGCCAGCTATATTCAACCTGTCCATTCTTGGATTGGGAAAGTATACAACAGAAGGTTCTGCATTTTTGATCATGATGATTCTTGGCGGAGGTATCATTCCACCGATCCAGGGAAAGCTGGCAGATTATATTCAATCTAAATCAACTGTTGTTGGAACCGGAATTCATCAGTCTTACTGGGTGCCTGTGGTTTGCTTTGCTTACATTGCGTTTTTTGGATTTATAGTACGAGGCATCTTAAAGAAACAGGGTATAGACTATGAAGGAACAGCCGATAAGGACCTGGAGCCCCTGGCAACAATGCCAGAAGGAGCATTAGATGTAACTGACTAAATAAAAAAGAATGATCGATCTTTCGAACGAATACGCTATCGGGATAGACATTGGTGGCACCAATACCAAATATGGTGTGGTGAACCACCGTGGCGAGATCATTGCAAAGGGCGATATCAGAACAGATGCCTTTCCGAAGATTGAAGATTACATCAGTGCCTTGTATGATACGCTCATGCCCATCATCGAGGAAAATACAAAGGATGGAAAGGTGAAGGGCATCGGCGTGGGCGCGCCCAATGGAAATTATTACACGGGCACTATTGAATATGCCCCCAATCTTCATTGGAAGGGAATCATTCCTGTAACCAAACTGGTGACAGAAAAATTTGGACTGCCGTGTTCACTCACCAACGATGCCAATGCAGCAGCAGTGGGTGAAATGAATTATGGAGCAGCGCGTGGTATGCGCGATTTTATCATGATCACGCTGGGAACCGGTGTAGGCAGCGGCATTGTTTCCAATGGAATGCTGGTACTAGGTCATGATGGATTTGCAGGCGAGTTGGGACATACCATTATTCGTCCGGGTGGAAGGAAGCACTGGTCTACCTCTTTGGTGGGATCGCTGGAAGCATATTGCAGCGCCACAGGCATTTCCATTACGGCGCGTGAAATGTTGCAGGAAAATAAAACGGATAGCCTCATGCGAAAATATGAAGCTGCGCAGATCGACTCAAAGATCGTGTATGAATGTGCCATGAAGGGCGACAAAACAGCGCAGGAAGTATATCGTTTCACCGGACAGATCCTGGGAGAAGCCCTGGCCAATTTTATCATGTTCTCTTCGCCGGAAGCTATTGTACTTTTTGGAGGGGTGATTAAGGCAGGCGATCTCATTTTAAACCCAACGCGTGAGCACATGGAAAAAAATCTTCTTCCCATATTTCAAAACAAAGTCAAACTTATTTTCAGTGAGCTCAAAGAAGCAGATGCAGCCATCCTCGGAGCCAGTGCTCTTGTTTGGGAAATAAGAGAATAACTTCCTTCTAAACTCACCTTACTTTAGTTTTTCGAGTATAACGAAACCTCGTGACCCGTAAGAACTGATGGAATCGGAATAAAAAATCTTTGCGTCTTGGCGCGAAACCCTCTCTCTCTGGTTAAGCTGACCGCAATCAATCAAACACTTCGATCTGGAGAACCATAAACTATCTAATTATCGTTACAGTGCCTTTGAGATAGAGTTTTTGCTGGAGATAATTTTCTGCTTCGATGGTCCATACATAGGTTCCGATACCGGCATCATTGGGCCCGATTTTTCCATTCCATCCCGCATGAATATCTGAAGTAGAAAATACCTTTTCACCCCAGCGGGTGTACACTGTAAATCTTTCGAGTTTGGACATTCCTACATAAACCGGGCGCAAAATATCATTGAGTCCATCTCCGTTTGGCGTGAAAGCGGAAGGCACATAAACAGCAGGTCCTTCAAAAGCCTTAATGTGAATTGTATCCATTGCCACACATCCTTCAGTTGTTCTTACCGTAAGCACATAATCCTGTTTGTCCGACAGAGTAACCATGGGATCAGCGATGAAAGGATTGGACAATCCAATTGAGGGAGACCATTGAAAGCTCCCATTTCCTTGTCCATTCAACTGGAAGGGAAGATTCCGGATCACGGTTGTATCATTTCCTGCGAATGCATGCGCCGCTGGAATTCGCAAAGACAAAATAAAAGGATCCGAATTGCATCCGTTCGATCCCCTGGCCTGCACCTGCGCACTATACAATCCCTCTGAAGAGAAGACGTGAATAGGATTTTGCACAGCAGCACTGTGTCCATCTCCAAAATTCCAGGTCCATTGGTCAATTGTGGTTTGATTGTCTTTCTGAACCGCCGAAAACTGAACGCTTGCACAAAGCTGATTACTCGATGCATCAATGAGCGGCACTTGTTTGATGAAAAATATTTTTGCTGCAGTATCAGGTTTGCCACAATTGTATTCTGAATTTGCAATTTGTTCGAGCGTGTGCGGGCCAGCCTGAAGTCCATTCAATACAGGTGATGAGGTGAGAATGCCACTGTTATCTGTGTCCCATTGAAAGTGCACGCCATCTGTAGGTGTGGAAAACAGGACCCTTGGCGATTGATGATAGCAGGTATCAAAAATATTAAAGCCTGCCTTCGGCAGCGCACCAACGATTACTGTTTTAACTGTATCATTGTCGCATCCATCCATGCCTTTGATTTTGAGTGCCACCTGATAATTTCCCGGCCTGGCATAGATGTGAGGTTGCGGATTGGAAAGTGTACTGGTACTGCCATCGCCAAGGTCCCAGCTGTAGCTCGCAATAGGCGCGAAAGAAACTGATTGGTCACTAAATTGAACGGGAGCACCTACACAAGCCGCGTTATTGGGAAAATTGGTATTGAAATCAGGGTCCAGTGCCGTGCAGAATCTTTGAAGGTTCACGGCTCCTCCGGTAGCGCCGGTAAATCCCCAATATACATTCGGATCATTGTTGAATATGGAGGCTACCAGGTCTATCTGTTTTTCTACGCGCAACACTCCATCGAAATAAGCTCTGAGCCATTGCGTGGCTGGGTCCCAGCTAATCCGAAGCTTGTGCCACTGGCAGTCTTCAACATTGTTGGACGAAGCAGAAATAGGCACGGGTCCCACGAGGTCGAACAGATGATTCACATTGCCATTGGATTGAATACTGATATGATCGAAGAAAGGATCATTCTGATTGAAATTCTGCCAGGTATCAAGGGCAATACCGATAGATGGGCTCACGCCGGAAAATCCCATTCCTTCACCACTCGATCCAATGCTGGTACTGAGGGGCTGAAGGATGAACACAATACCATCGGCTCCATCTGCATCCTTGCATCCCAAAAAAACATTGAACCAGAAATCAAATGAATTTTTCAGACTGATCTTGTTTGCATTCCATACACTGCCGCTTTGCGTGGTCTCAGGAAGCGTGAGTGTATAGCAATTACAATTGTCTTTGGTGGCCGATCCGTTGAGGATATATTGCGAATTGCCCCGAAGGGTGCAAATGAGGCAAGGGATTAAAAACAAAAGGTAGAAGCGCAGGCAGTTCACTCCCTAAATATAATGAATAGTAAGAGGAGTTGATAGTTGGGAGTTGGTGGTTGATAGAAGGGAGAGAGATGAGTGACAAATTGAGAATTGAGGCCAGATCATATAGAAAAGAACAGTAGAGGATTTCGTAGAGATGAAAATTGTTATATGGCTTTTATGGAAAAGCTTTCATTTTAATATTTCTAAAATTGAAAGAAAAGATGAGACGGAGTTGTTTGCGCTAAAATGTGATTGATATGGAGAATGATGTGGAAGTATGAGAAGTTATTGCGTAGTTTTTTTATGGCTTATCATTCGACTATTAGGAAATAAAAAATAGAAAAGAAAATCAATACGGGTAAGAAAGATTCAATTCTATGTCTCAAAAATATAATGAAGAACAATCTTGAAGGAAAATTTGAACCAAATTCCTAATTCCTAATTCCCAACCAACAGCTATCAGCCAAGAGCCTTCTTGCCCTCCCATTCTTTTCTTCCCAGTCCTGCAAAAACATGACGTTCGCTGTGATAAGAAGAACGAACCAGTGGACCACTCTCCACATAATCCAGTCCCAGCTCATAACCAATCTCACGGTATTCAGCAAATTCATCGGGGTGAACAAAACGAAGAACCGGCAGGTGTTTTTTTGTAGGTTGAAGATATTGACCAAGCGTTACTACATCACATCCGGCGTCGGCCAAATCTTTTAGTGTCTGGATTACTTCTTCACGCGTTTCACCAAGTCCCAGCATGATACCACTTTTGCTACGCATGCCGCCCTGTTTGAGGGTCCGAATGACGTCCATGCTTCTCCAGTATTTTGCCTGGATGCGCACCTGGCGTGTGAGTCGTTCTACGGTTTCTATATTGTGCGATACAACTTCTGGTGCAGCATCGATCACCCGTTGAATATTTTCTTTCTGTCCCTTAAAATCAGGGATCAGTGTTTCCAGTGTGGTCTCGGGGTTGAGGGCCTTTACGGCTTTGATGGTATTGTACCAGATGATGGAGCCTCCGTCTTTTAATTCATCGCGGTCTACCGAAGTGATCACGGCATGTTTCACTTTCATCAGGTGGATTGCTTCAGCAACACGTTGGGGCTCGTCCCAGTCCACTGCATCCGGACGTCCCGTGGCCACTGCGCAGAAGCCACAACTGCGGGTACAGACATTACCAAGGATCATAAAAGTGGCTGTACCGGCACCCCAGCACTCTCCCATGTTGGGACAGTTTCCACTTTCACAAATGGTGTGAAGCTTGTGTGTGTCTACCAGTCCTCTGACATGCTTATAGTTTTCTCCAATGGGAAGTTTCACCCGAAGCCAATCGGGTTTATTTCGTTTAATGGGTTCCGGCACTATGGATAGTTCATTCATGGAAGAAATTTTAAAGACCTCGGTCGGTCATCAGATGAAATCAGCAAAGGGCAAAAGCAGCTTCATAATCTCCCATTCACTATTCACTATTCACTATTCACCATTCACCCCACCTTCGCTGACGCTACGGCGGGCAGGCATTCTCCATTCACCATTTCCTGATCTGCGAATTTCCGGATAATTGACCAATTGATAAAATCGGGACCATTTCCCTCATGAGCGAGAATATTTGGAATACCGATTAGTCATCATCCATAAAATCTTTCCGGTATCACTTTCGGCCGCCGAAGATAAAGGCAATATGTCCCTGGCAGAAAAGACGAGTGGGATCATTGTAGATCATGATGGGTATTTTGTCTGCATAAGCTTCCAGGCTAATACCAATTTCAAGTGCCTGTACTTTTTCGTTATAGCGTCCAAAGTCGAAGCGAAGTGCTGCTTTAATGAAGGCCCCTGGTTTGAAATTAATGGAGCTCCACCCTTTGGTAAAGCCGGCTCCTCCGATGATATTGCCCTGGCTTAAAAAAAGTGTGCTGTCATCTTTATATCGGATCGTTAGTTCATTTCCCACCGAGTCAAATACCTGGAGATAATATGGTTTTAACAGACCCAATGCAAGTCCTCCGTTCACACTAGCCGTGATGGCCACACCGTTTTTATTCCCCTTCTGACCCAGGATATACTGTTGGCCAAAACCCAGTTTGAACTGATAGAAATTATTTTCCTTTCCGTACACATAAGAATTGCTGAAAAAGTTTTCTGCTCCTCCCAGCTTGTCTTCCTTACGGTGTTTGATCTCGGTGAATTCAATTGAATAAAGATTGGTAAAGCGAGCCGATCTTCTTTTGCCCAGCTCGTAAAATGCTCCATAGCCATTTGTTCTCAGCTCAATTCCAAATGCACTTTGTTTTCTAAAAGACAGGTTGCCTTCTTCCTCAGATTTGATGAGGGCATTGATCCGCTGACGTTTTTCTGTTTTGCGGTCGACCTTGCCTCCTTTCTGAGAAGTGGAATCTTGTGCGGATACGGATAAAACGAAACCCGAAATGAAAATGAATAGGATGATTTTTTTCACGTAAATAGAATAATGATGTTCAACGTAAATTTAGGCAAAAAAGTATGACTTCTACAGTGATATATGAAGGAGACCTGAGAACCACCTGTACCCACATCCGTTCAGGAAATAGTTTTGAGACCGATGCTCCTGTGGACAACAAAGGTAAAGGGGAGCGCTTCTCCCCCACCGATCTGATGGCTACTTCCCTCGCAACCTGCATGATCACCGTGATGGGCATCAAGGCCCGCACCATGGGTTTTGACCTTGACGGAATAGAAATAGAAGTGGAAAAGATCATGAAGGCCGACCCGAGAAGGGTAGCCGGAATTAACTTATTTTTTAATATTCCCGACAAACTCAAAGACATCGATGAGAAGTCAAAACAGATCCTCAAACATACAGGCAATACCTGTCCCGTTCAGCAAAGCATCCATCCGGATATCGAAGTAAACGTGAACTGGGGAAGCTGGGCATGAAGGGAAGCTGTGAGCCATGAGAAGGGAGGGAATCAGCTGTTGGCCCTTGCTCGCAGCTCACAGCTTCTAGCTCAGGGCCCATTTAATATGGCATTTCCAATAGCGCAGTGGAGGCAAAGCCTCTGCTCGCAATACTTTGCTTTTAATTCCAAAAAAGCCTGTGAGTCAAATGCAGTTCTGTTGCTGATATCCAGGTCCATAAATCCTTTGGTTACAGAATTGATTTCAGGCGAAATGGCTTCCATCCATTTCAGGGCTTTTTCACGGTATTGGTCTTTCTGGTGATAAAGACCATAGGCCAATACAGAGGGAATAATGGTATTGATCAGGATATTCTCACTCATTTCCTTTCCAATCGTTTTTTTCTTAAATGGTGAGGGCTCGTCGGGGCGGTAGTGATAATGCCAGTAATCATTGGCTGTAACACAGAGCGTCGATCTTATTTGCTCCATACTTTCCTCTTCCAGAATTTGTGAGAAAAGATGACCGGATACCTGAATCAGCGCAGCCAGCTGTGACAGCCTCACGGTTGGAAAATTGCCAGGTCGCATTCTAAGAAAATGCATGGACTGGCTGATGGGAACCAGACTGTATTTTTTTCTCAGGAACAAATATTCTTTCGCCAGCATTTTTGGATACCCATCATGGTATTCACCATGGTGTTCCTTCAGGAGCCCTGCCTGTCCCAATAGCAACGCTTCCAGGTGATGGATCTGATTCAGGTGCCGCGTTAGTATGTTCAGGGGGATGGAGCGCGCCATGGATTCAAAGGCTTCTGCGTTTACCTTGGTCCCAAAGTTTCGCGCAAGCATCCACCAGTATGCCTGGTCCCAGTGTGTTTTGTTCTGACCGAGAAACTGGAAGATCATCTCTGCTTTTCTTGTCAACCTTTCGGTAACAAGCCGTTCCTTCCACGAAGTCCACACCAGTTCTGAAACAGTCCGGATTGAGGAAGCACAGGGAATGAAATGTCCTGAATTCATCAGGGCTGTATAACGTTCAAGTAATATTCCCGAAATGCGCGATTGTAGCTCCAGCACCGGCGCCACAGATGCCGATGGATCATTGTCTTCATACACCACATGAAGGATCACATTCCGGTAATTACTGTCTGCGCTGTGACCATGTTCTTTCCATTGGGTGGCTTTCAGGTGCAATTCCACTGAACCGGCAAAAATCGCTTGTCCGATCCTGATCTTTGCATGGAGAAAATCCGGACCCTGGTTGTGATTGATATGTCCTGGAAAAATAACCTCCACTTCTTCGCCCATAGTGGTTTGCAGGCCGTTGCCATTAAAATACTGGTGCTGCCAAATGAACTGAAAAAGCTTTTCGCTCATTTCCCTGAAGGGCAGCACCAGACTTGGTCTTTCTCCATTTTCATCCAACAACTGCTTCATGAAATAAAGCTAGACCAGGACCTTTTGGAATAAATGGGAATTATCCCATTTTTTGAGGAGTAAATTCTGCCAGCGCCTGCACTACCCTGCTCACAGGAAGTCCCATCACGTTGTAAAAATCACCATCGATGGATTTGATTCCCACTACGCCAATCCATTCCTGTATGGCATAAGCGCCTGCCTTGTCGTAAGGATGATACTTGTCTACATAGTATTCGATCTGCCGGCGGCTCAGTGAATGAAAAAGAACGGATGTTGTATCTGCAAATTTGATTTTTTTGTGTTGACTGCTGATGACCACTCCTGTGATCACCTTATGATACCTTCCACTGAGTCGCATGAGGATAGCAATTGCTTCTGCCCTGTCATTCGGCTTTCCAATAATATCATTGTCCACTACCACAATTGTATCAGCAGCAATGATGATTTTGTCGGCTGTCTTTTTCCTGACCGTTTCTGCTTTTTCTTCAGCGATGTGAATGGCAACTTGTTCATGAGTGAGTTCTTCCGGATAAGTTTCATCGGTTGCCGAAACCAGAATATCAAAATCAATTTCAGCCCACTGCAACAACTGTTTTCTCCGGGGCGACTGTGAAGCGAGAATAATATCAGCCATTTTCAAAAATACACAAGGAAAAAGATCATGGAGAGAATACCCGTGAACATCACCACCTTGCTCCACCTGCTCAGAAGACCAAATTCTTCACGGTTCGTGGCCCTGATCAATTTTAAAAAAATATACACGAGTGGAATGATAACGAGTACTACACTATAGAGTACAGCAAACCACCACCGAAACTGGAGCACATACAACTGAAGTACTACCAGCGATGTAATCAATACTACCAGCCAGATGGCCACATAAATCTTGGTGCTTCTCATTCCGGCAACAATGGGAAGCGTTCTACATCCGTAGCGACGGTCGCCTTCCAGGTCTTCAAGGTCTTTTAGAGCTTCGCGGATCAATGAAGACACGAAGGCAAATCCTGCATACAAAAAAGAGATCCTGAAAAATTTGATGGTCTCCGGACTGCTGCCCACCAGTGCCTGATGTGGTTCTGTAAATGCAAAGAAGAGAATGAGCACGGTCCAGGCGGTGAGCACCGAGATCACAACATTTCCAATCAGTAATTGCCTTTTCAAAGAAGTGGAATAAAACCAGAGCAGTGCCACACAAAAAATATTGGCAAGGATCAAATACCACTTATGTAAACCCACTGCAAACGCGGTGGCGATGATGCCTGCAAAACTGAAAAGGAAATGCCAAACAATAGCCCAGCGGCGGTGAATGAGCTTGGCAAAAACATTCTTGTCTGGTTTGTTGATCTGGTCAATATTGAGGTCGAAATAATCATTGATGATATAACCCGCTGCTGCAATGAAAACAGAAGCAACTACCAGCCATGCAATCTTTCTCGTATTTGCAATGCCAAACAGCGGACCATACACGCAGACATAAAACAAAAGCTGCGTCAGTGCAATGAAAACAAGATTCGGCCAGCGTACCAGTCTTAAAAATGCTCCGGCTAATTTCATTGGCTGCACTTATCGTGATGAAACCCCGGGATGATATTTCCAGCGGTCATTTAATTTTAATACTTTTTCTATTACATCGCGAACACAACCCTGTCCGCCCGCGAGCGGAGAAATATAGTGACTGATCTTTTTTACTTCCACTGCAGCGTCGTTGGGACAACAAGGCAATCCAACTTTTTCCAACACCGGAAGATCGGGAAGATCATCACCCATATACATCGTCTCTCTCCACTGAAGATTGTTTTGCTCGAGATAGTGTTCCAGGAATTTCAACTTGTCTTTTAATCCCAAATAAATTTCCTTCACTCCCAGGTATTGAAGCCTTGCAATCACGGGTTCGGATGATCCCCCTGAGATCACCACCAGTTTGTAGTCGTGCTTCATTGCCATTTGAAGGGCCAGACCATCTTTTATATTCATCCTTCTTGCCTGGAGTCCGTTGTCCATCAAAATCACCCCGCCATCTGTGAGCACACCATCCACATCAAAAATAAAATTGCTGATATCCTGAAACTGTTCCAGTACGTTCATTCCTTCTTCTTTACGGTTCTAAATTAGGATGCATAATTTGTTTTTCAATCTAAGGCCGACAGACATCGCACCTCCGATGGCAGATGTGTGAATTCTCAGTCGCGAATGACTCCCATCCGCTTTTCACCCGGCAAATTTATCTTACTCCATTTCATTATTTCTCCCTCCCATTTCTTTACCAACTATGAATTGTCTCTCTTCTCCCATCTCACATCCCACATCCCACATCTCTCAACTCCCAACTCCTCTCCTGATGCTTTCCGTCATTAGCTGATACACTTCCCTGAGGTGCGGATATTTTTCAAGCAGGGCCAGGTGGTGGTCAATGGTCAGAAGATCATTTCGAAGGGCCGGGCCTGTTTGTGCGCCGGATGGCGGAATATCTTCGAGCCGGTTGGCCGTTTCTCTGATCAAGGGAAGAAGCAGTTGAAAGTCGATGCCTTCCCGTGTGCAATATTCTTCGGCGAGGGCATAAAGGTGATTTACAAAATTGTTGCAGAAAACAGCAGCCAGGTGCATTTTCATCCGTTGTTCATCGCCGGCCGCTACCACCTGAGCAGAAATGCTGTGGGCAAGCGTGTCCAATTCCTGCAGCGTAGCTTCATCACTTGCGTCAATGATGATTGGAATTTCAGGAAGCCGACCGCTTTCTTTTTTCAAACTTTGAAGCGGATACAGAACGCCAAAATGTGATGACTTATTTTTCAGTGCATCGAGAGGAACAGAAGCAGCCGTATGAACAATGGTCTTGTTCGAGAAATGCAGCTCCTCTACAATTTCTTTTACGGCAATATCAGATACGGCTAGAATATAGATGTCGGCGTTACGGTTAACGACGTTCCAGTAGGTTGTGGATTCAGTACCGAGTTCATAAGCCAGCCGGCTGGCGGAAATTGAATCCCGGCCAAAAACCTGTACGATGCGATGGCCCGCTGCTTTGAGCTTGCGTCCGAGAACCGTTGCTGTGTTGCCCGTTCCAATGATGACGATTTCCATTTCTATCTTTATGCAGTTCCGGGTGAAGATTTAATTCAAAAAACTCCTTCCCCACTTAACTTTAATCTATGCGGCTTAGTCAAAGATTGGTTTTAAAATATGTAAGGACAAAATTTAAATTTCTTTCTTCCCTTTCCAAAAGAAATGCCGCAGAAAAAGCATTTCAATTATTCTGCACACCGCAACGCCGTACGAAAAAATCAATCCCACCGGTTTTTCAAAAAGCAGAAAAACTTCAATTCAGTTTTGAGGGTTCAATGGTGAGGGGTTACCGGTGGAATCAGTCTTCTGGAAAAAAACTCCTTATTCTACATGGCTTTGAATCGAGCGTCATCAACTTCGATCGCTTTATAAAGCCCCTGGTGCAAAAAGGATACGAAGTGCTGGCCTTTGATGCGCCTGCTCATGGAAGCAGTACCGGCAAATCAATTAATGTGCTTGCCTACAAAAACATGGTGCTGCACATTATCAAAGAATTTGGACCTGTGCGCTCTTTTATCGCCCATTCTTTTGGCGGACTGTCGCTGACCCTGGCATTGGAGCAGATCAGTCATGATGAAACCTATAAAATGGTATTGATCGCTCCGGCCACCGAAACAAAAACCGCTATTGATCATTTTTTCTCCATCCTGAAACTCGATGATGAAGTGCGCACGGAATTCGACCGAATCATTGAGGAAACAGGCGGCCACAATGCAGAATGGTTTTCGGTTGCCCGCGCTTCGGCTCACATCAAAGCTTCTGTTTTGTTTGTGCAGGATAAAGATGACCTCATGACCCCCTTAACAGATATAGAACCGATCATCAGCAAGGCTTATCCGAATTTTCGTTTTCTCATCACCGAAGGACTCGGTCATCGCCGCATTTACCGCGACAACAACGTGGCCAAAGAGATCATAGATTTTTTATAGTTCGAAAACCTTCAACCGACAACCGCCAATTTAAAATCACCATCCCTAACCCGCCAGTCCGCAAAAGAAGAAAATTCTCTCTCCTCACATCTCACATCCCTCATCTCTCATCTCTCATCCCTCCTATCTACCAACTTCAAATAAATTTGGACTGATTTTTATACAGCTCTATCAGATTAACTTCACAGCCTATGCATCTTTATAGTTATCTGGCACTGGGTGATTCCTATACCATTGGAGAATCGGTTCCTCTGCAGAAAAGTTTTCCCTATCAGCTGGTTCAGAAACTGCGGGATAAGGAATATAATTTTCAGGCACCGGAAATTATTGCGCGAACCGGGTGGACCATTGAAGAACTGGAGGAAGGAATGAAAAATTACCGGCTGCTTCCCCGTTATGATTTTGTGAGCCTGTTGATTGGCGTGAACAACCAGTTTCGCGGACAGGAAGTGATCCAGTACAAGCAGCTGCTTGAAGAACTGCTGAAGAAATGCATCGAGGCCGCAAATGGAAAAAAAGACCATGTGCTGCTCCTTTCCATTCCCGATTATAGTTTTACTCCTTATGCTGGTAAGCTGGATACCGAAAAGATCGGAAGGGAAATTGAAGTGTTCAATTCCGTAGGAAAGGCGCTCTCGATTCAATATAAAATTCAGCATGTAGATATTTCAGAGGAATGGAATGTGGCCCGGAATAATCCCGAGCTCATTGCTGCCGACGGCCTTCATCCATCTGAAAAGTTGTATCAAAAATGGGCAAAGAAACTGGCTGAACTGATTATTACGCAATTGAAATAGAATGATACACTCTGCTGACTCAATGGGGAATTTGGGATGGGGAATTTGGAATTAGCCAGAGCCGGTTTCCATGCAATGATGCGGTTCCCTACCTCATACGAACATTTGATTTAAAAAGGCATGCGTGCAATCTTTTCGCACCCGATGCCGTCTGTATTATAGCTAAATTAAACTACTTGCCTTATACTTGCATGTTCTAATTGCCTGTTGAATGGGCAAAAAACAGAACAGAAAAAATCCTATGCCGAAGAATTTGTTGATTGTTGAGTCACCTGCAAAGGCAAAAACCATAGAAAAAATTTTGGGCCCGGATTTCGAGGTCAGGAGCTGCTTTGGGCATATCCGTGACCTGGAAAAAGATGACATGGGCATTGATATCAAAAACAATTTCAAACCCCGTTACATAGTTCCCGAAGAGAAACAGAGAGTGGTGAAGGAACTCAAACAGCTGGCTAAAAAAAGTGATGAAGTTTGGCTGGCAACGGATGAAGACCGCGAAGGTGAAGCCATTAGCTGGCATCTTTGTGAAGTGCTTGGCCTCGATCCTGTGCACACCAAGCGGATTGTTTTTCATGAGATCACCAAGCCTGCCATCCAAAAAGCGGTGAAGCAACCCCGCACAGTCAACATGGACCTGGTGCATGCGCAACAGGCCCGCCGCATTCTCGATCGCATCGTGGGTTTTGAACTGAGCCCGGTTCTTTGGCGCAAAATGAGCATGAAGAACAACCTCAGTGCCGGACGTGTGCAGAGTGTTGCGGTCCGTTTAATTGCAGAAAGGGAAAGAGAGATCAATGCTTTTGTTCCGCACAGCAGCTTCCGTGTTGAAGCCATTCTTACAGCACCCGATCAATCAGGCCGTAGCATTTCATTCAAGGCAGAGGGTCCAAGGTTTCCCAAAGATTCATCTGCAGAACAATTTTTGAATGAGTGCATCGGTGCCAACTATACGGTACAAGACATCCAGGTTAAACCCAGCAAACGCAGTCCTGCTGCGCCTTTTACAACTTCTACACTTCAACAGGAAGCCAGTCGCAAACTTGGTTATGGTGTGAGTAGAACAATGTTGCTCGCGCAAAAACTTTATGAGAATGGTCATATCAGCTACATGCGTACCGATAGTGTGAACCTGAGTGAAACAGCCATGGGTGATATTCAGAAAATGGTGAAGGATTCCTATGGAGAAAAATATTACCAGGCACGCCGCTTTAAAAATAAGAATGAATCGGCCCAGGAGGCGCACGAAGCTATCCGGCCCACTTATATGTCGCACACCTCGGTGAGTGATCCGGATACAAAAAGGCTGTACGAATTGATCTGGAAAAGAACCATGGCCAGCCAGATGGCCGATGCGGAACTGGAAAGGACCATTGCAAAAATTGAAGTCTCCACCAATAAAGCGGAACTCACCGCAGAAGGCGAAGTACTGCGCTTCGATGGTTTTATAAAAGTGTACCGTGAAGATGTTGATGATGAAGAAACAGATGGCGAAGAAACCAGGGAAGGCATGTTGCCTCCACTAAAGGTGGGACAACATCCTGAGTTCAGGGAGATGAGTGCCACTCAAAGGTTCACGCGTCCTCTTCCGCGGTACACGGAAGCCTCATTGGTTAAAAAACTCGAAGAGCTTGGTATCGGACGCCCATCTACTTATGCTCCTACCATATCTACGATCCTGAAACGAGGTTATGTAGAAAAGCGGGACAAGGACGGCGTGCAACGTGCTTACACCGTTTTTCTGCTTTCCGACAAACAGGTCATAAAAAAAACTGAAACGGAAAATACCGGTGCAGAAAAGTCGAAACTATTTCCCACCGATCTTGGACTGGTGGTCACTGATTTTCTGAAGCAGTATTTCGATGACATCATGGACTATGGCTTTACTGCGAGGATCGAAGAAGAATTTGATGAAGTGGCGCGTGGAAAGATGAAATGGAACAAGATGCTCTTCGATTTCTACAATCCCTTTAAAAAAGATGTTGACAAAACCATTGAAACAGCAGAACGGATCAAGGGTGAAAGACAGCTGGGTGTTGAACCAAAGACAGGCAAGCCAGTTGTTGCCCGCATGGGACGCTATGGCCCAATGATTCAGATCGGAAAGACCGAAGAAGAAGAAAAGCCAAGATTCGCGAGACTCAAACAGAATCAAAGCATTGAAACCATTTCGCTGGGAGATGCCCTGGATCTTTTTAAATTGCCCATGAACCTGGGTAAATATGAGGACCAGGATGTATCTGTAAACATTGGCCGTTTTGGACCGTATATAAAGTTTGGCGAACAATTCGTGTCCATACCCAAGGGAGAAGAGCCTTTGGAAACGGACCTGGCGAGAGCTATAGAATTGATCCAGGAAAAACAAAGAGTAGACGCACCCATCGCGCAGTTTCAGGGACAGCCCGTTACCAAGGGAAAAGGAAGGTTCGGGCCTTTCATTAAATACGGCGACCTCTATGTAAATGTTCCGAGGGCTTATAATTTCGACAATCTCTCTCAGAAAGATATTGAAGAACTGATCACCAAAAAACTCGACAAGGAAGCCAACCGCTATATTCAGAACTGGCCTTCTGAAAAAATATCTATCGAAAATGGACGCTGGGGTCCCTTCATTCGCTTTGGGAAAAAAATGCTGAAGCTCGGAAGAAAGGAAGGCGGAGAAAAATATACAGCTGAAGAACTGTCTTCAATATCGATGGATGATGTAAAAAAAATGGTGGAGCAACAGGTGCCGGGCGCTTTTTCAAAAAAATCAGCTGCTAAAAAATCAGCTTCTAAAAAGGCAGCAGTGAAAAAAACAGCCACTCGAAAAAGCACTTCCAAGAAATCAGCAGGAAAAAAATCAGCAGGAAAAAAATCCTGAAGCTCTTATCCGTCAAGTACAGATCTATAGAGTGATTGCCTCTTCAAAAATATAAAGCATCAAATACTATAGAGTATGCTTTATCGTTTTAAACAAATTGATTTATATAAAACGAATCTGCAGGTTTGAGGAAAATAAAAGAAGGTCGAGAAGCAGAATTTAGAATTTTTGCAGAAAATTAGAGAATTGATATAGTTTTTTTATCTTGACTTCGTTGAGTACGACTATGGAAGAAACAAAAGAAATATCCGCCTTATTCCGCCTGATCGATGACCCGGATGAAGAAGTGTTCGGGGCTGTTTCCAGCAAGATCCTCGACCTGGGAAAAACCATCATTCCCAATCTCGAACATCTCTGGGAGAATACACCCAATGAACACATTCAGGAACGCATAGAACTGATCATCCACCGGCTTCATTACACCGACCTTACTGAAGATTTCCGTCAATGGGCCCTTGCCGGCCACCACGACCTGTTGGTAGGCGCATTGTTGGTGTCAAAGTTTCAATATCCGGATCTTTCTACAGGTGCTACCTTATTGGAGGTGGAAAAAATTCGCAGGAATATCTGGCTTGAATTGAATAACTATCTCACACCGCTGGAACAGATCCGTATCGTCACCGGAATTTTGTACAGCTATTACAATCTGAAAGGATCGGAGGTGGCGTATGCGGACGTCAATGAATTCCTGTTGCACAAAGTGCTCGAATCAAAAAGAGGCAACCAGTTGAGCAACGGAATTCTTTACCTGATCCTCTGCGACCGCCTGGATATTCCCGTGAAAGCCATAGGAGTTCCGAAACAATTTGTACTGGCATTTTTTAAGCCAGGCTACAGCAATGAATCTTCGGATGACTACCAGAGCAAGATCGAATTCTTCATCGATCCTTCCAGCGGAATGGCATTCACACATAAAGACGTGGAGAATTATTTCAAACGAATTTCTGTCCCCCCGGTTGCCTCCTATTTCAAACCGCTCTCGAACAAAAAAGTGATCCAGCATCTTTTGGAAGAAACTTCCCGTTGTTTCGACAATGAAAAGGAACAATATAAAAAGTCTGAACTCCAGAACTTATCAGGCTTATTGGAACAGTAGGTGAACTTCTCGCTCCTCAACGCTCACGGCTCATCGCTTCCTCTCGTCTATCAAACCACCAACCACCAACTATCAACTTTGCCTTATTGATGAAATAAAAACGTAGTTTTAATACAGCCGGCATAAGCCGTGTCGAAGGGATTAAAAATCGGATAATGAACCTGTATTCTGCTTCATATTCCTCTCCGGTCGGAACGCTGAAGTTGCAGTGTTCGGACAGGTTTCTGAAAGCTGTTCTTTTTTGTAAGGAAGATGAGCCCTTGCATCAGGACCAACACAAATTATTGCAGGCCTGTGCAAGGCAGCTCGATGATTATTTTGCTGGCAAGCGCAGAAATTTTACACTTCCACTAATTCAGGAAGGCACTCCATTTCAGCAAAAGGTTTGGGAGCTTCTTTGCGCTATCCCTTTTGGAAAGACCATCAGTTATCACGAATTATCGCGGCAGTATGGCGATCTCAAAGCCATCCGTGCGGTTGCTTCAGCCAACGGAAGAAATAATTTGGCCATCATCGTTCCCTGTCACCGCGTCATTGGCAGCGATCAGTCGTTGGTGGGCTATGGCGGCGGGTTGTGGAGAAAGAAATGGCTGCTCGATCATGAAGCAAAATTCTTCCACGGCGTTCAGGAATTAAACTTCCAGGCCTCCGACGCTCTCGAATAAAAACTTTAATGATTGACTAGTGGTATGTTCCCCTTGTGTTCGTTACTTCTTCATTCTCCTTTTTGCATTGATATTCAGTAGCGGTTGCGCTCAAACACTGGATAAATATATTGACCAATTATATTTTGGGATGCTTTCATTTAATCCGGATACCTCAATCAGAGATTTTCTTAGAAAAAATATTCCCGTAGTTTTTGTAAAAATTGATTCCAGTGTAAAGTGGACCATGTATCCGGATACCATAAAAGAACCTGAGCACTATGAAGTGATACACTCTTATGTTTTCAACCAACATCCCTTCTTCAACGGACATTTTAAGTGCGGGCAGCTTGCATTTACGCAAAAGGTTTATTCAGAAAAAAAATGGAATGAGAACATAATAGCCATTGAACTCTGGTTTGAATTTGATAACGAAAGAGACGCAAGAAACTCGTTCAAGCAATTGATCGATACTTGTTCAAGCTTTCATACTTTGAAAAGATTTTCATCACAAAAAGGAATAGATAAAGCGGAATTTACTGATAAGAACTCGGACAAATATGGAAGCAATTGTGAAATTATCCTGGCCATTGACTATACCCTTGGAAAAAGATTTTTGATGCCGGCTGACAAAGGGAATAAAATAATTACCGCACCTGGTTATAAAATTATCATCGAAACAAGCAATGACTTAAATTAAAACCCGCAGAATACGTTAAGCTTTTATTTTGAATTAAAAACAGCCTGGATTAAACTTAAATCGCGACCCTTTTCACAAAATAAAAGTCGTTGTCTCTCGAAATGCGTTTCTCCGTCTTCACTACGTTTCGGCGCACAAGTCCTCGCATAATTCTTTCTAACGCAACTCTTCACTCGTAAATGCCAATGGAAGCAATCTGCTGGCGCTGTCAATAACATAAATAGGACCGGTCATTCCACCCAGGATCAATTGAACCGGGTGGTCTACCCTGGTTTCATATTCCTGGAGTGATTGCCTGCAAATGCCGCAGGGAGAAATGGGGTGATCGCTTTTTACATGGTCGCTCTTATAGCTGATAGCGATGGTTTCAATTGGAACCTTGGGAAACAGTGATGAAACAGATGCCAGTAAAACTCTTTCAGCACAAAGTCCAACCGGAAAGGATGCATTCTCCTGATTGCTACCGGCTACGATTTCACCGTTGGCAAGTTTGGCTACTGCTCCTACCTGAAAATTTGAATAGGGAGCATATGCCTGGGCGGTGATCTCTCTTGCTTCGTGCAAGAGCCACCTTTGCTCCTCCGGAAGTTCATCTATACTCTCAAATACATTGTAATTAAACTCGAACTTATTTTCCTTCATACGATATAATTAGAGACAAAAAGCCCCGGCATGATCTCCGGGGTTTTTTAAAGGTAATTTATTTTACTGTTCTGAACAACCGGTTCCACCTCGGACCATTGTCCCAGCTAAACCAGATCAGCCATGCCTTGCCCACAACACGGTCTTCCGGAACAAATCCCCAGTATCGGGAATCCTGCGACTGGTGACGGTTGTCACCCATCATCCAGTAATAGTCCATTTTAAATGTATAGTCTGTTACTTCTTTTCCATTGAGAAAATATTTTCCATCCTTTGTATAAAAATCATTGTGCTCGTATACCCGGATCGCTCTTTCATAAATGGGATAGAGTATTGGCGTGAGTGTGAGCGATTTTCCTTTTTTTGGAATCCAGATCGGTCCATAGTTGTCCTGTGTCCATTTATTCTGCTGGACGTAAGCCGGGAAACTGAGATCATATGAAGCAGTAGAATCTGCAATAACCGGCGTCACTGAACTAACAGTTCCGCTCTTTACCATTTTTTCAACATTTCCAGGAGTGAGATACATGATGTAAGTGCCCTGGTCGTTCTGCACCTGCGAAGGGTTTACTCCGTAGTCTTCTTCCAGTGCATCGAGGTTCAGTTGCTGCGTCTTTGGTACTACTTTGTAATCGGTTTGAGATTGTGCAGGTGGTTCAGACAATTGATTGTTCACATATACCCTTCCATTAAGGATGGCTATTGTATCTCCCGCAACACCTATGCAACGCTTGATATAGTTGTCTGTTTTATCAGGAGGATGAATGGCCAGTGGAAACTGGTCTGGATTGTCGAACACCATATTTCTTCCAGCTACTTCATCGCCTTTACCCAATTCGCGGATCAACTGGTAGTATGGATGCGCAGACTGATAATCGGGAAGATTGACAACAGTGTCGCCTGCAGGAAAGTTGAAGACAACTACATCACCCCTTTTTACTGGAGCAGCGAACCAGCGGATGTAGGGCAGCTCCACCAAGGTGGTGTACGATTTTCTTTGGGTTCCCGGAACATAATTGTGAATAAAAGGAATAGAAAGCGGCGTGTTCGGAATTCTTGGACCGTAACTGAATTTACTCACGAAAAGAAAATCATTGATCAACAGCGAGCGTTCCATGGAACCTGAGGGAATGGTATAGGCTTCAAAAACAAAAGTGCGGATGAGCGTAGCAGCAACAATGGCAAATATCGCTGCGTCTACCCACTCGCGCCATCCTGGCTTTCGGTAGTGTCTTGCTCCTTCTGGTCCAATGTATCGTACCTTGGGTGAATAACCCAGGTAGGGAAAATAAAAAGGAGCCAGCAGCGCCGCCAGGATATGTTGGCCCAGTGTAAACCTTCCGAATAACTTTACAAATTCAATGAAGATTCCCGGACTGATAAACCAGCCAACCACGGGAATAAATTGCCAGAAAACCCAGTGCCGTGGCCGTTTGGCCAGCGTTTGCATGATCCAGGTGTTGTAAAAAGGAATGAACGCTTTCCATGGCTCAATTCCGGCTTTTTGAAACATTTTTGCCAATCCAAAGGATGGAAGAAAAACGATCAGGAAAGAAATTAGATAAACGATCAGGATATGTGAAAGCGGCATTCGACTATTTTTAACGCGGACAAATTTATTATTTTAAAAATGGAGTGTGTGCCAAACTAAGCAAAGTTTTTGCTAAAGTGCAACTCCGGTGATGCTCATGCAAAGTTTTACGATCAGGGATATGGAGAATCTGACGGGGATAAAAGCACATACCCTGCGCATCTGGGAGCAGCGCTATCCACTGTTTCAGCCGAAAAGAAAAGAAAGCCGTCACCGCATTTATGACAATGAAGACCTGAAAAAATTGTTGCGAATTTCTTTTCTTTATCACGGAGGCTGGAAAATTTCCCGTATAGCTTCTCTATCAGAGGAGCAAATCCTGTCTGCAGTGGATAATGTAGACATCAACGGAAGCGTAAGCCATCTTGTGAATCAATTGCTGGAATCTGCAATTGATTTCAATGAAGCGCAATTTGGTGGCTTGCTGCACGAGTATATCCGGCAGATCGGATTTGAGCGTTGCATCACTGAAGTATGCTATCCTTTTTTACAGAAGATCGGTTTGTTATGGACCACCAACAAAGTTATTCCCGGCCAGGAACATTTTTCCAGTTATCTGATTCAGAACAAGATCATCGTGGAGACAGAGAAGTTGGAACTTTCCTCCAAACCGCCGCAACTGCTCCTCTTTTGTCCGAAGGGAGAGTTTCATGAGCTGCCGCTTTTGTTCATCAATTACCTGTTGAAGAAAAATGGAAGATCAACGATTTACCTCGGAATCAACATGCACAAAAATGATTTACTGGCTTTCAGGTCCATTGAATCGGTGCAGTTTGTTTATCTGCATCTCATTACCAATTTCACTGGCTTGTTTGCCGATGATTACCTTGAAGATATATGCCGCAATTTTTCCGACAAGATCATTCTTGCTTCAGGTGAAGGCATTCGACAGGTTCAAAGAAATTTTGTCAATTTAAGGCTTTTAAAAAATGACCGCCAGATTTATGAGTTCATTCAAAATCCCGAAGCATTTTTAAAGAGCTGAGATGAAGGATGAAGGCGGGCTGATGACGGACGAAGAAATTCAAGCTGCATTTGAACAACCATAAACCTCTCTATCCCCTGAACTGAACATGTGTCTTGATGTCTTCGCGGGTAATGCCTTTGCCGGATAAAATAACCAGTCGCTCTACGATGTTGCGCAGCTCGCGGATGTTGCCCGTCCAGTTGTAGTCTTGCAGCATTTTGAGTGCTTCATCGGTGATGGGCTTTTTGGCAATGCCGTAGTCTTCACAAATATCTTCCAGAAATCTTTCTACCAGCAGGGGAATATCATCTTTTCTTTCGTTCAGTGAAGGAACATGAATGACGATGACGCTAAGCCGGTGATACAGGTCAAGCCGGAAATTTTTTACTTCCACTTCGTGCATCAGGTCTTTGTTGGTGGCTGCAATTACGCGCACATCCACAGTGATGTCCTTGTCTGCTCCTACCCTTGTGATCTTTCCTTCCTGCAAGGCCCTTAGCACTTTTGCCTGTGCGCTCAGGCTCATGTCGCCAATTTCATCGAGGAAAAGCGTGCCGCCGTTAGCCTGCTCAAATTTTCCGATCCTTTGTTTGATGGCGGAAGTGAAAGATCCTTTTTCATGTCCAAACAATTCGCTTTCGATCAGTTCACTCGGAATAGCAGCGCAATTGACTTCGATTAAAGCATTGCCGGCCCTCGAACTTTTTTCATGAAGCCAGCGGGCTACCAGCTCTTTGCCCACTCCATTTTCACCTGTTATCAGAACCCTTGCTTCAGTGGGTGCAACTTTGTCAATGGTTTCCTTTATTTTTTTTATGGGCGCCGACTCGCCAATCATCTCCTGGGCCTTGAAGGCTTTTCTTTTTAAACTGCGGGCTTCATTCACCAGCGAGTTTCTTTCCATTGCGTTGCGAATGGTGATGAGAAGCCGGTTCAGATCCGGTGGCTTCTGTATGAAATCATAAGCTCCTTTTTTTACAGCTTCCACAGCAGTTTCAATATTTCCATGTCCTGAAATCATGATCACGGGAACATCTGGATTTGCTTCCACTGCTTTTTGAAGAAAGTCAAGTCCATCAACCTTCGGCATTTTGATATCACAAAGGACAACGTCATAAGTTTTTTCCCTGAATTTTTTCAGGCCTTCTTCTCCATCCGCAGCTTCGTCCAGCTTGTAACCTTCAAAGGACAGGATTTCCGTCAGCGTCTTCCGGATGGCTTTTTCATCATCTATAATCAGTATGGAGGGCATAGAGCTTCGTTAAGTCCGCAAAGAAACAAAAATATCATCAGGGATGAGGAGTTGAAATATCTGAATGAGTGCTGCTATGTGTGAAGACCAAAAACCAAATCAAAGAATTCGAAACAATTCTTTGTGAAAAAGGAAAGGAACATGAGATGATTAAAATTGCAGGTTGTAAACAACAAACAAGGGAGATCCAGTGGCCAATGCGATACGGAAGATGATAAAAAAGAAAAAGGCCGGATAGAAATCCAGCCTCGTGTAAAATCCAATATCCTATGAAAAACCGAGACAAAGATGGGGGGTAAAAACGGAATTTCAAAACTTATTTTGAAATATTTTTACAACGAGGATGCGTGAAAATGAGTGAGTTGTGTAACTTGAACACATTTATGGTGCAAACTCCACAATACGGGGAGAGTTATACGCAAAATCAGTAGCAGGGAGGAGTTGGTAGTTGTTGGTTCGTAGTTGGCAGGAGAAGATAGCTCAATTGCAACCGGAAGTTATCCTTCGCTAACTGTCGATAATGTGCGCTGACTGAAGTCTGAACTCCTTTACTTTTTCAGATACATTACTTCTTTTACAAGACGTACTGTGCGTGCTACATCAGGGAGTGCTGCAGCAACAAGATTGGGTGCATAGTGGAGCGGCGCATCGGCCGCTGTAATTCTTCTAACTGGAGCATCCAGATAATCAAATCCTTCTTTTTGTATCCGGTAAGCGATCTCCGAGGAGATTGAAGCATATGGCCATTCTTCTTCCACGATCACCAGACGATTGGTCTTTTTTACACTATCCAAAAT
>JBJMLU010000053.1:0-31190 GCA_045805145.1 Flavisolibacter sp.
AGCGCGGCAATCTCCTTGCAAGCGAAGCGAGCACCAGTTCTAAGACCGCCCTGTAGTACACTCGCAAGCAATAAGGGGCTCGAAAACAATGAAACCCAAGATCATTCATTAACATCTTCGCGAAACTCACAAGACAGGTCCAGCCCCACGGAAGGGGGGAAACACCGCCTTCAGCATCTTCGATTAAAGCCCTTCGATCTTAAAATGCTAACTGCTTAGTATAACGTAACTGCGAGACAAGCTTTGGGTAGCTGTTGTGCCGCGGCCGGCAATCCGGGCGGAGCCATTCGGATTGCCTAGAGTTTTTGCTCCACTTTTGGGGCAATGCCAAAAGTGGAAAAAGAAAAAAACCAACCAGTAAAAACTGACCGCCTCTAAAAACACTCTCTTCAAAAAATCTAATCGCTAAAGAATAAATGCCGAAGAAGAAATCTCTTCAAAAAAATCTAAACAGTAATGAATGACTGCCTCTGAAGAAAACTTTTCATAAAAATCAGATGTCCTGCTTCCGGCTGAAGGACTTTTTTTTCACCCGCAAGTACTTTCCAGTGCAATCCATCTTCACTGAATGCATAATGAAGACCATCGCCATTCCCTTTGAAATAACAGAATACATACAGCTATCTTTTGTGCTTCTGTTTTCCTCGCGAAGGCCACAGTCACAAGAAGGCATAAGCTATAAAGTTTCATTTTCATTGCTCCACTAAAACAAATCGTTGACGGCAGGCATGGTAAATTGTTTTTTATTGCTGGGAGCCTTGGGCAATCCAAAATAAAAATAAAGACTGCGCCTCGTAGTGCCGTCAATATGATTGAGCTCACTCTGAGGACCGAGTTGTTTGGTGTTGGCACTGATGGTCAAAGCCAGCTTGGTTCCGATGGGAGGAATATAATCCAGGAAGGAAAGATTGCCAGGTGGAAGGTCGGGATGCGGATGCACGCCTGATAAACCATAAAAATCAAAAAGGCGGACGTATAAACCTGCATCAGGCGTAGCTACGGTAAATTTTCCTTCCACTGTATTCAATTCCATCCATACAATGTCGGAATAGTATCCTTTAAATTCGGGATAGATCCAGGGCGAGGAGCCGGTTTGCGTATTGTTGTACCGGTTCTGCCATACATTATCAGTGACGCCTTGCAGCCTGTTCTTCCAAACACGATAAGGTCCCTTGCCCAGCCATTTTGCACCCAGCACATAATTCTCAGGATAGGTAAAGCTGATTCCTGCAAAAGGATAATCTCCCTTCAATTGGTATTCATAATCCAGTTGCAGCCATCCCGAGCCCCACATCATCCATTTTGCTGAATGAAGATCACCACTATAATTTACTTCCGCCACTGCTGCATTTCCTTCCATATACGTTCGAATACCGGTCATGCTATCTGTTCCACTCACTAATATGGGTCCCTGACCAAAGGAAAGCGGATCGCTCATGATATTGCGTACGCCAACCAGCTTTCCATTCTTCCTGGAAATGTTGATCGAAACTTCTCCTCCTCTGAGCGTGATAAGCGAATCGTTTTCCAGAAGGGAGGCCCGGGTGGAATCCTGCAGCACAATACCTTTCAGGAGTTCATCGTTGGATTTTACATTCCAGGTCCATTTGTACAAAAGATTTTTGTAAGGATCAAAGGCCGACATCATCAGTGCATCATAATTTTTCCAGTCAGCGGCAAGTGGGATGGATATTTTTCCGCTGCCACCATTGGGAGCAATGTGAGGACTGGGAACTGCTCCGGATTTCATCACATCATAGCCGCTAAAGAGGTCTCCAGGTTTCCTGAAATTCACCAGCGCCCAATAGAAGGTACACTGGTCTAGATTGGTAAAATGATAACGGTTCTCCACTGGGATGTTTCCATTAAATTCGTCGGGAAGATCTTTCATAAAAATTTTCACCGGTGAATAAATTTCCTTGATGGCATTGAAGCTTCCTTCCTTTTCACGATGAGGACCCAGAATTCCATCAGGCGCATTGACGCCATTCACATCAATGATATTGTTTTCATCTGTGCGCACCAATCCTTCATCCAGCAGGGCCCAGATAAATCCGCCGGCACCTTTTTTCGCATGCCAGTGCAGTTCCCAGAATTCATTGAGGGCGGATGCAGCGCCGCCATCATCTTGCGAATGAAGGAACTCGGTAACCATGTAAATATTTGTATCCTTCAAAATATTCTGCGTGCTGTAATAATCTTCATAATGGTTGCAGTCGATTCCGTTAAATGCATTGCCTGGACGGTGATGTGCGTGGATCACCGGCCGGTTGCTCAGGTCATAGAGCGCATAATCATCATCGAGGTCGCGGTTATGACCACCTTCATTGCCATTGCTCCAGAAAATAATGGAAGGATGATTGGCATCGCGGGTGACCATTTCTTTTACCAGTGGTGTCCCCGCCCTGGTGCTGTAGGCTTTTTGCCATCCGGCCAATTCATCCAGCACATAAAGTCCCAATGAATCACAAATGCGCAAAAAACTTTGGTCCGGTGGATAGTGCGAGCAACGAACCGCATTCATGTTCATTTCCTTGATCAGTTTTACATCCATCAAATCAATGGATGGATTAATGCAGCGTCCTGTTTCGGGCCACCACACGTGACGGTTTACACCTTTCATTTTTATTTTTACTCCATTGAGATAGATGCCATCCTGCTTCCTGATCTCTATGGTGCGAAAGCCAAATTTTTCCGAGGTGACATATACTGTTCTTGTTCCGTTCTTTAAATAAATATTTGCCTGGTAAAGGTTTGGAGTTTCGGCTGTCCATTGCTTTGGATCCTTTACTGAAGCCTGAACGTGAACAACGGTATCACCTGCATGGGCCGACGTCATAACAGAAGCGAGCTTTCTTCCCCTGGCATCCACAATTTCAGTGAGTAGATTTTTTTCTCCGATAACATTTTCCAGGTACACATTCATCCGGAAATTTCCATCCGCTTTTGCATCGATGGCCACATGGTCAACATGTTCTATGGGTACAGCTTCCAGGTAAACAGGACGGAAAATGCCACCGAGTATCCAGTAGTCGGCAAGGCGCTCGGCATTGTTCACCGATTCATCGGACGACATTTTGCTGACGGTTACTTCCAGTAAATTCTCCCTGTCGAAATGAAGCTTATCACCGATGTCGTATTTGAAACGGTAAAATGCTCCCTGGTGCCTGGGCCCGGCCGACGCTCCATTGATCTTTACATCTGTATCCGTCATCGAGCCTTCGAAAACAATGTAAACCTTCTTTCCCCGCCAGTTGGATGGAATCGTAAATGAATATTTATACAGTCCCTGTTCATCGGCGAAACGAAAGTTTTTTCCATAGGTCTTGTAATCCCTTCCGTAATTGTAGGCACCAAAGCCTTGTTGTTCCCAATGAGAAGGAACAGCGATCTTCGTCCATTTTCCCGCATTTCGGCCGCCGGTGCAAAAGAAATCCCAGCTGACTGTATGAATATTATCTGTGCCCGAGAGATAACGTATTTCTTTTTGTTGAGAAAAGATCGCAAGTGGAAAAACGAGTAAAAAGACAAAGAAAAGTTTTTTCATGGGTCTCTTTTTCGGGGACTTCTTCAGCAAGTTCATGGCCTCATCTCTGTAACAAATTTTATTCATATCGAAGCGGGGTTAGCGTAACTGGACCCAATAATCCGGATGGAAATGGTTTCCAGGACGAGGCATCAAATAAACCGTTGCGAACATTTTCTCTTTTCCGCGCCGGCATATTGGTGTTATAAAATATTTTCCAGGGAAGATGGTTGCGATCCATATAGGCGATGCGGTTGGCCATAAGGTTGGCCACGATGATCTTCAATTCATTCGTTTGTTTTAATGCAGTGGAAGATATGTGTATCGAATAATCCGGACCAATGAGTGTCGCCAGTTTTTTCCCGTTGAGAAAAACTTCGGCGGTTTCATTCACAGTACCGAGCTGGAGTAACCAGGCACTTGCGTTTGAAGCAGGTTTTGGAAAAGAAGTGGTATAGCTGGCCGTTCCTGAAAAGTTTTTTACTTCTTCTCCTTCCCAATCGGTCCAGGAAGAAAGTTGATCAACAGACCTGCTTTTCGGAAGAACCGGACCGCCATTCAGAAATTCTACCTGCCAGGGGCCGTTGATGGCAATTTCAGATCCGGAAGCTTCTGAATAGGGAAATGTTCTTCCTTTTTTTTCGGAAGCATAGCTTTGGATGATGACAGAAGCAAATGGTTGAACTTGCACATACACTTTCATATGGCCTTTCTCTTCTTTTTTCCACCGGGCGAGGCCGGCCTGCTGCGACATCGGATCAAACAAAGCTACGGAACGCGAATCAGCATGAAGTTCTATCCAGTCATTGACCGCCGTATTTGTACGGTTGTTGATAAACCAGGTGAAACCATCATTGTTTTTTCTTCGTACAGAAGAAAGTCCATTCCCTAAATTTTCTTTTGGCACGCCGGCCGCTTCCATCAATTCAGTTGCGTCATCTCCCATCAGGAATCGTCCTTTTTCAATCAACGCTTTGCGGATCTTTCCATCCGAAACGAATTTCAATTGCGAAATCATCTGGTGAAAACTAGTCCTTCTTTTCTCCACCAGGTTAAATCCGGGAACATCCTCAGGAAGGTCTTTATACACCAGGATGGTGGCTCCTGCTTTGGCGAGTTTTAAAAGTTTTTGAAAAGAGTTTTCGGGAATCAGGCGGTTGTCAGGAAGCAAAATGATCTGATAACTGTTGCCCATGCTTTTGATTGCACTTCCGGTAACAGTAAAATGCTGAAGCTGGCGGTCTGAAAAAAAATCAAACCCGTAACCCTCATCAAGCATCCATTTAGATAGTTTTTCAAAACCGGTTCCTTCAAAATTTCTTTCCATGCCATCAAAATGCTGGAGCAAATCTCTTCCAGGTTCCGAATATCGATCCACCAGTGGATAGTACAGCAGCACCTGGTTATCGGGTTTTCCTTGTTGCAGAAAAGACTGCACCCTGGCGATGTATTCATTGAGCTGGTGAAAATCTTTCCATTGTGGATTCACTGGTTGAAAATGTACTGCTGCATAGAACAACCAGCCAGGCCAGGGAGCTTCCTGAGGCGAATAGGCGGTTCCATGATAAAAAATATGGTTCACACCTCCCAGGAAATACAGGTCGATGGCCTTTTTTACATCAGCAAGGGAAGAAACAAAATGTTCATTGAGCCAGGTGGCCGATTCGGAGGAAGCCAATTTCTTACCCGAAACATGGGCCGCCGAAGTCGCAAACTTGAAACGAAGAATATCAGTCCCTTCAGTTTCCGGAATGTCTACGGCACTATACAGGTCTAGTGTATTTGCCGGCGACCCGTGCGACTGGTTACGCACCAGAGCGGATTTTGATGCACCCCATTTCTTCCATTGAACCGTAAAATTCTCCAGCAACAGTTCGTCTATGGTTGACCGGTAGTCAAACAGGACCCGGCTATTTGTTTCAGCATCGGTTTTTCCAAACAGTGCGGGGAGATGTTTGCGTAGATCATATCCTCTCCTCTTTAAAAACTCTGAAAGGAACAAAGGAGTCCAGTTGGATTGTCCGCGTGCATCATCCACTTCATAGGAGTCGTTAAAAAATGCACGCAGATAAGAGATATCATGTCCTTTGAATGCTTCATCAAATTTTTTAAAATAATCCTGAACCGCCTTTGCCGAAAAATGATCGATGGCATATCCTTCTCCTCCGGGCGCGGCTCGTTCCACCATCTTGCCATGTAGTCCGGTGAACAAAGCGTACAGCGTCCAGTTACCTTGCGGTGCAGTCCAGGACAGCTGTCCCTTTGCATCCAGCTTGCTGGTAAGATCAAGTGTATCTCCCCGGTCGGAATATGCCATGAGCAAATTCGCATGAAGTGTAGCCGGGAAAATAATCTGGTCCAGCGCGAGTGATTGAAGATTATGGTTAGCAGACACAGGTTGCAATACTGTATCAGTACTTACCATCTTGTTGTTCGCTGTTCTTATAAGTGCTTGCTGCTGATACACGACAGGCTCCGATAATTGCGATCCCGTACTAAGCTGCCAGGTTTTATAATAGACGGTCTTGCTGGCGTCGGCATCGGTTACCCAGCGCCCACCGAAAGGCCAGCCAGTAGCATTGGCCAGGTCTACTCCCAATCCCAGTCGCTTTGATTCGGATAATGTGTGATCAAACATTTTCATCCACAGAGGCGAAAGGAAATCAATGAATTTGCTTTCATAGCCCTCCACTCCATAAATAGGTGTGATCTCCACGCCGCCCAGTCCTGCTTTTTGATATTGTTCGAGGTTCCAACTTAAATTTTTTTCATCCACTGCGCTGCCTTCCCACCACCATCTTGTCCATGGTTTCGTTTGTTGTGTAATGGCCGGCCAACTCACCTGTGCTTTTAAGTTGTGATTACAAAGAAGGAAAAGGATAATTAGTTTTTTCAAAAGTTGGTAGTTGATAGTTGATAGTTGGTAGATGTTGACAGTATTAGAAGTTGATGGTTGATGGTTGATAGTTGATAGTTGGTAGATGTTGATAATTTAGAAGTTGATGGTTGGTAGAAGTTAATAGTAGTAAAAGTTGATCATATCTGCTGGAAATAGAGACAACAAAAATCAACCCTGCAAATTATTTAACTGCTTCTTCCTGTCGTCTGCTGTCTGCTCGCTGTCTGTCTCTCGTTGCCGTTTCCCGTTTGCCATTTGCTATTTCCACGGCGTAAACTTCTTCTTCACCTTCAAAATTAGCGCGGAAGATGACCCAATTTCCATCGGGAGAAAAATGAACATTGGGTTCAAGATGATATTGGTGGTGTTTCATATTCACGAGTCGCTCAGAAACAAATTTGTCTCCCTGCGGTTGGAACAAATAAATCCACATGCCATCTTTTGCTTTGGCTACCTGCGTGTCATTTCCTCCATCACCACAAAATCTTTTCTGATTGGGAGAAATATTAAAATGAATGGACCATTCGTCGCGGGTCATTTCATATTTTGTTTCCTTTCCTGTTTGTACATCCGTGCCGCTCAAAAAGAAACGAACACTGCGCGGCTGCTGCAGGTCGTACCAGATGGTTTTCCCATCGGGTGAAAAAAATTCATGACCGGCAATCTCCATGTCCATGCTTCTTTTGTGCATTAGTTTCACTTCTTTGGTATCGATGTTAATGGTCCAGATGCGGTCTACCTTATGCCAGGGCCCTTCGTGACAAAACATGAGCAGCTTTGGATCAGCAGGAGAAAACTGCACATGTCCCAGCCAGGTATTTTCTGTATGAATCTTTTTTAATTCTCCGGTTTTGATATTGATCGTGAACAAATCATTGGGAAGATGTGCATCAAAGATGCGGTCGAAGAACTGGCTTTTCTCCGGGTATTTTTTCAGGATCTCTTTTTGATCATCGCTGGCCTTTCCTCCTGCCAGAATGGTTTCGTCTGCATTGATGGTAGATATGCCGCCCTTGTAGTCGGCAGGAAAAACAAACAGCAGTTTTGTTTGTTTGGTTTTGGTATTGGTGCAATACACACTATCCCTGATTTGATAATAAGCATTTCCCGATTTCTGTCCCACGATCTCTCCATTCATCGGACTGTTCTGGGAAGTAACCTGCTCAATAGCCAGCGTTTTGAGATCAACCGTATAGATCTGTCTCCCTTTTGACTTGTCCGTGCTGTAAAAGACCATTTTATTTCCCACAAAAGGATTGTTGTGAAAATAAAAACTCGAATTGCTTCCTTCTTTTCTTGTGAGCCGGATGATTTTATGATGCGTATCCTTATCGATCCATTCATCGGGCATCTTTCCTCCACCCGTCTCCAGTACCTGTTGCGCGGAAGAGGAAGCGGCGAGAAGAATAGTAAACAAAAGAGGATAAACTGAAGTTTTTTTCATGTTAAGGTATTGAGGTGTTGGGGTTGGAATTGGGAATTGCCACCTATGCTAAAGCTTCGGTGGCCGAGGAGGAATTTGGTATAAGCCGGTTTCAATGAAATTAAAATATGGTTTGTTTGATCCATGAAGTATCAATGTGGAGTACGGAAGTGATAAAGGTTTTCGTAGAGATGGTTAATATTGAATGCTTGATGGAAAATCAGCCTTATCGCGGTAATCGGTTCTTGTCGTCAGCGTAAATCCTCAGAGTCCCGGTCACCAGTTAAATGGCAGATACCAATTATCCTTATTCATCAGTCGTGAGCGTGCGGCCTCTGCTCCGGGCATATTGTCTTTTTTGAGTTTATCATAAATTTTGTTTGCCAGGAAAGAAGGGTCGTTGCGGCGAAGAGCGATGCGTAACAAATCGCCCCAGCGTTGTCCTTCATAAGCCAGTTCCAATGCGCTTTCATTGACCGTCATGTCTTCAATAGCCAGCGTGCTGTCTCCGACTACCGGAAGATTTTTCAAAAAGGCCCTTCCCCTGATGCCTACACCTCTATACCATTCATCGCGGAAGATTGGACCGGGAGGATCGCCCTGACGCGCATTGAAATCATAAGGTGGTATGTCGAAGGTTTGCATCTCGTTGGTATTATCCGCTGTGCTGGGATCATCAAACACATTCTTGATGCCGCTATTGACAATAGCATAGGCGATCTTGTGTCTCCCATCACGGTTCGCTGCCTCAGCATAGTGCAGGTGCACTGTTGCTGCACGATACAAAAACCATTTGCTGTTCCTGTCGAAAATACTTCCGGTCGGAAGTCCTGTGGTTGGTTCCAGATAATTATACAGGTATTTCATGATCACGCGGCGTCCCAGGATATTCCTGTAAGTAAAAAGTCCTCTTGCATCGTAAGGAAAATTATTGAGCTGCACCTGACTGTTCCAGTTGTCCACCGCCGCCTGTGAAGGCATGACGAGATATTGTCCGCCCACTGGAGAAAACAAATCGATGAATGGATTTCTTGAAATAAAGTTCTTGTCAAAAGGTAGTGCCCAGATCCATTCCCAGTTAAATTGCTGATCACCGAACGGACGTGCGAAGATCGAACGCCATCCCTGGTTGTTATTATCGATCAGCGCATTCTGGTCTGTTTCGCGAAAACGAATATAGCCAACGGAGATATCATTGTTGTTCACCACATCCGCCTGATAGATCTTGTATTGCTGGAAAAACGTATTGTCGTCGGTTCGGAAAATGGCGCCGGTTTCCATGATGCGCTTGAATTGTACGGCAGCCTGTTGAAAATCGCCTCCCCGTCCTCTCCATAAATACAGATCCCCCAGCAAAGCATATTTGTTAATGAAGAATTTTTGTGTGTTGTATTGATCAACTGTTGTACGCAAACTCGCTGATACCGGATAATCTTCCTTTGTGGGAAGCGTCTCCATCGTCGTGATCATAGAATCAAGCAGCTGGTTAAAACTGATCTTGGGAAATTTGGAAGCATCGTGAAGAATCTGAACGTTTTCCAGTGCATCGGTAACATAGGGAACCGAGCCATAATGAATACCGAGTTGCAGGTAGACCCAGGTGCGCAGGGCAGCAATATCGGAATAGCGCTCGTTGTATTCTTCGAGTTTTAATTTTTTGTCCTGCAACATCACATTAAAATTCTTGAGCGCATCATTGCAGTTCAGGATCACTTCGTAAAATGGCTGGGGGTTGATATAGGGATTGCCGGGTCGAGCACTGTGCGTACTCAGTTCTCTCAGGTTCTCGTCGGCATTGGCTGTAGTTTCCATCAGGTCGGCACGCAGTTCATTCAACAATTCATAACGTTCGGCCAGATTCATGAACTTCCCATAAATGCCCCATACAGCGGCATCGGCGTCAAAAACATTCCGGTACACCTGCTGTTTATCCAGCTTATCCTCCGGCTTAACATCCAGAATTTTTCTGCACGAAAAAATATTCAGCAGAACAGCCAGCACAATTAACTGAAGCATCAACCTGGAATAAGGAAATTTCAACTGCATAGATTTTTATTTTGCAGGAATTCGTTCCTGCACAGAAATAATTTTTTTGTCAAAGTCCAATTCGAACACCAATCTGTCCTGATTTGAATTGCGGTGTAAGCCCTGTATCCACTCCTTGTGCGAATATGGATTCACCCGCTGCAAACTCTGGATCATAACCCAGGTAATTGGTGATCGTGAATATGTTCGTGCCCGCGATATTGATCACGATATATTTTAGAAAACTGGTCTCGAAAGGAATCCGGTACGATAAGGAAACAGAACGCAGCCTCAGGTAGGAACCATCTTCAATCCAGCGATCAGAAAAGCGGCTGTTCCCCATGGGATCTCCCCATACCGCCCGGGGCATATTCGTTACATCGCCATTGGTCTTCCAGCTATTCAGCGCGGCAACCGTCTGGTTTTCGTAACCCGACAAAGATTCCAGCACATTGCGCACGCGGTTGTACACTTCCCCACCCTTGCTATAGGTGAACAAAAGGTCGAAGGTCCAACGCTTCCATTCCACATGACTGTTGAAGGATCCATAAAAATCAGGATTGGGATTGCCGATCACGTCTCTGTCTGCATCATCAATCACCTTGTCACCATTGAGATCAATAAACCGAACATCTCCTCCACGGAAGGGAACCAGCGAGCCATTCGCAGATTTTATGGAAAGTCCTTCCTGCGCTGCTTCCGCATCGGTTGCATAAACTCCATTGGTCTTTAATCCATAAAAAAGATTGGTTGACCTCGTGGTGCGAGAAAGTATGGTGGCGCCTCCATAATCGGTGGTCATTTCCCATCCGGGCAGACTGCTGATTCTGGATTTATAATGCGAAAGGTTGAGACCCAGGTCCCATTTCAGTGAAGACTGATTGATCATCCTTCCTGTAACAGAAGCATCAAAGCCTTTTGTTCTGATGGCAGCAGAATTGGTGACTGCATACAGCAGTCCTGCTGTGGAAGCGGTGGGTTCGTTGAAGATGAGATGATCTGCATGGTCCACATAATAATCAAAGCTAAAACTCAATCTTTCTTTCAACACGGAAAGGTCAAGACCTGCATTGAATTTTTTCACCGTTTCCCATTGAAGCTGGGGATTGCCAAAATTTCCGCGGACCAGTCCCTGGATGCCCAAAAGATTTTGCGACACATAATATTGACGGTTGTTGTAGTTGCCGATATCATCATTACCGGAAACTCCATAGGAAGCTCTGAGTTTGAGCAGCTCAAAGAAAGACAAACCGTTCATAAATTTTTCTGAAGACACCAGCCAGGCGCCAGCGATCGAAGGAAGGACGGCAAAACTTTTTCCGCCAATATGCACCGCACCGGATTGAACATCGTCTCCAAACCGGCTGGATCCATCCAATGCCATGTTGAAAGAGAGAAAATATTTTCCGAGAAGACTGTAGTCGACATTCAGATAATTATTGAGCCATCTCCATTCTCCAATATTTCCTCCAACCCTTCTGAGTTCTGCAAGGCCGAAGCTCACACTCTTTAATTCATCTGTTGCTGAATTATATCCCTCTCCGAAATCCTGTTCGGTCTGACTACGTATGAAACGCAAGCCCAGGTTGGCAGAGAGCTCATGAACCTGGTGAAAATTTTTGGAGAAAGAAAGCCTGGTATCATTGAATAAATTGAAAAGTCTTTTTACCTGCGAACCGGATTGATTTTCCACAATGGCAGTAAAGAGTGTATCCGGCTCCACGCCCTTGCCGGGAATAAATACGTTTTCTCTCAGCTTGTCAATGGTGATCCCAATCACGCTATTGAGTGAAAGGGGCCTGAGGAAATGATAGCTGAATCCGACCGAACCAAGAAAGCGGTAATTTTTCGTTTGTCCAAGACTGTTATTGAGCAGAGCCGCCGGATTGCTGATGTGAAAAATATCGCTGCCTGAAAGATCGGGCGATTCGATACCCGTATTGGACTGTTCGTGTACAGAAAGCAGCGGTGATTTTACCAGGCTCAGATAAAGCGGGTTGGTTCTTGTGGCCAGCCCAACATCCCGGAGATTTTCTTCGGCGAAACTAAAACTGAGGTTGGAAGTAGCTGTGAGCTTGCGGCTGATATTCAGGTCCGCATTGAAACGTGTGTTGTAACGAGTCACATTTGTATTGGTGATGATGCCATCATTTTGCATGGATCCAAGAGACAGCGCATACTTGGCAATATTGTCCCCTCCTGTGATCTTCAGATAATAATTGGTGGCATAACTATTTTGAAAGAGCTGATCCTGCCAGTCGGTATGGTTGTGATAAGTATAATAATCGGGGTTCGATTTATCATCGTTCATATAAGGAAGCGCCTGGATCTGGTCACTCGTCAGTCCACTGGTTGGAAGCAGTCCGGATAAATAGCTGCGATAATCAGTGGCATTGAGCAAGGGCAAATTTTTTGGTGCTATGTTGAATCCTCCATACACAGCGAAATCAATTCTTGTTGCGAGCTCTCTTGCTCTTGCTGTGGTGATGAGGATTACTCCATTGCCTCCTTTGGTTCCATAAATGGAAGATCCATCTTTTATAACCGTGATGTTGTCGATGTCTTTCATGTCGATGAATGAAAGCGGGCTGAAAAAATTTCCGGAGATCAGCGAATTTCCATAATCGGTATTATCATAGATTACACCATCCACCACAATTAATGGTTGATTGGTTCCATAAAGTGAATGGTAGCCACGAAGAAAAAGATTGGCTCCGGCATTGGGGGCTCCTGACTGCCTGATGACGTGTAGTCCGGAGAATTTTCCCTGCATATAGGTGGAGGGTGTTTCAAAATTCTGGTCCCAGGCGCCATTGGTCTGAACCGAACTTGTTGCAAAAGGAATCCTGTTTTTTAATTCGGCGCCGAAGGGAAGGTTCGCCTGATCATAAAAAGAAGGAAAACTTTCATCATACAATACTGTAGAAATTTCTCTGCGGCCCCGAAGGGGAATTTCTCTGGTCTGAAATCCGGCTCCGCTGATAAGCAGGCTAACCTGGTCATTGGGAACCTTGATGGAAAATCTTCCGTTGCTATCCGAGATAGCTGCAGAATACTTCTTGTACTGTACGTTGACACCCTGAACAGGTTGATGCGTAGCAGCGTTGATGATCAGCCCTTCCACCTGCATTGATTCAAAACCTCCGGAGATGCTGATCACAGAAGTATCAGAATGAAGAGCCGAGGAATCGGGTTTCTTCAACTGTGCACCTGCCTGGAAAAAACAGAAGAAGAAAACAGAAAGTAGACTAAGTTTTATGGTTATTGGTCCTTGCATGCTCTTAAGTAGTTTAGAATTCAGGTTCCAGCCGGATATAATCAAGACTCAGTCTGTTGGTACCCGACGCGGTCAGGAACATATCAAGATTACCATAAGACTGTTGGGTATATTCGCCCAGATACACTTCATTATAATTATTCACGGCAACCGTAACGTTCGCAAAATTGGTGGCCGTTCTGCTTCCCATGGCCAGCCGCTGCGGATAAGATGCAGGGTTCACCACTGAGCTAACCCTCAGCGTGTCATTGACTGCCACCCAATACACTTTGTATTTTGCACTCGGAAGATTGGTGGCTCGATACAGAACATTCAGACCCGAAACATTATGGTTGTAGATATACAGATCATTGAATACTTTACCAGTAAGAGGATTGGTGCGGATCCTGTAAAAACTAGTGCTCCTTACATCCACATCCACACCAGCTGCATTGTAAAATCCACGCGGGTTCTCTCCTTGCACCACCACATTGGGGATCTTTTGAGCAGTCAGAAAATCAAGCTTGCTTAAAACATAAACCACGCCATTGCTTAATCTCTGTGATGATATGATTGCATTCTTATCAATAGGAATACTAACTCCAAACTTTGATTGAAGAACGGCAGGCAACTGGTCAATGGAATACTGTCCTTCCACCACAACATCTTTTACCACATTCATCGTAGCCAGGTTGTTGGTGCTGTCCGCAGTACTGGTCTTGTAAAATCCAAGCAGGGAGTCTGTTTCCACCTTTAGTGCATTATCGTTCAGAACAAAATACGTATAGAGCTTTTTTTCGTCGCTGAGGTCATACACCTGGTCATTGAAATAATTACGGGTAACCATTCCCGTTCCCGGATGATAAACAGGAAGTCCTGTTGAAGAACTGATGCTGTCAATTACCGCCAGTGAAGGATCCTGGAAAGTATAATTCTGGCTGAGGATAAAAGCATTTTGTTTGTACTGCGTAGCCGTGGCATTCACAAACTCCCAGGCATTGGGAAGAGGCGCCACATAATTGTCGATCAGATGAAGCACGCCATTTCTCGCCTTGATATCCGCCTGGGTGATCGTAACCTGGTCAAATTTATTTTTTGAAAAATCACTTTGCTTACCATTCAGCAGGGGAACACGAATGCCCGAACCGGCCATCGATGTATACCATGCCTCGCCGGAGATATGATTCTCCAAAAATCTGCGAAGCTTCGAAGTATCGGCCACAACAGCGGGATCCAACGATTGAAGTGCAGTATTTGCCGGCGCCCAAACCGTGAAGTTTTTGGAAGAGCGCAGTTCCTGGTCCAGTCCTGTTTTTAAAAGGTACTCAGCAAACTTACTCAACGAGGAATTGCTGCTGATCTCATCAAACAGTGTGGTCTGCACGGCGGGATTGGCGACATCGGTATGGTCATCCCATTTTTTGCAGGAAAGCACCGTCGTGAGAAGAATCAAAACAGGAAATATGCGTAGGCTCATATGTTTACAATTCGTCTTGTTCATGAAATTTTTAAGGAACCATCGTGCCGTCTTTTTTAAATCGGGGACTGATCTGGTTCATGTTGATCGGAATAAAATGAATCATGTCCAGATTGTTGGTTGACTGGCCGCTGCCGGTCAAAGCCTCGATACGGAAAATGTGACGGTCCGTGGTTTTTACATCCACCACACCCAACAACCTGCCCGGATGGTTGTTAATCTGTCCTCCTGAAGCATCGGCTGCATATGCCTTCCAACCGAGTGCTTCCAGTTCGCCTGGTGTCCCGGAAGGAAGTGTTTCCTGAAAATCAAAAAGCCGGGGGAAGGGTTCTCCATCAAAGAGTGTACGCAGTGGAAATGGCGGATTGTTGTTTGAAGATTTCTGTGAACGATAACAGATCCAGACCTTGTACTTGCCTTTGACCAGAAGTGGGGTCCTGAACTCAAACCATTTACTGCGCGCTGTATTGGTTAAACCAATGGGTAGAGTAAGATAGTCGCCCCAATACACAGTAAAATTGGTAGAAGCCTGGCCCGCATATACATAGGTTACGGGTTGAACAGTTGATGTATTCTCCCAGCTAATATCTTTTATGCTTCCGGTAGCAAAAGCAAAATTGGCTTTGCGAAATACGGAGGCAAGCTTTCTCACTTCAGGAAAATCAGCTACGTCCCAATACACCGGAACAGGCTGACGATTCTTGATGGCAAAATGTGCCGATGCCGAATGAAGTACGCCATTGGTAGCAGAGATGTCGCTCTTGCTTCGGTCAAGTGCAATGCCTTGTTCATGCACTCCATTAAAGTCAAGATCATTCAGCAATACGGTTTGATTATCGAGTTTGGGTGAAAGTACTTCCAGTGGCGCAAGTGTAGGAAGCGAAGATGCGGTAACAATATCAGCGAGATAATTGGCATCGGTGCTGATATGATAGGCTACATAAAGATGAAGGCTGTCTGTTGCATTCATCGGGTTCCCGGTTTGGGAATATTTTGCGACCAGCGCCTGGTAACTGGTGATACCCGAATCCTGCAAAGCCTTGTTGGTCTCTGCAAATACAGTCAGGAATCTTCTTGAAGTATCTGGATTGTCGGTCTTGTTCAATGTATCATAATATCCTGTTGCCTTGAGCGCCTGTGTAAAAATGGAATATTGCGGATCTTGCTCAATCGTTTTCGCCAGCGATAGTGTAGCAGGAAGCAGAACATGATCGATGCCCTGGATAATTCCATTGCCTGCCGGGATATTAGGTTCCACCACTGCACCCTGCCTGTTCACTACAAACCTCGACACTCCGTTCTGGTTACTCACACCCGTAACCAGATATTGACCCAGCATGGTTACTTTGGGAAGCTTGCCGTCTTTAAATGAGCTGGTGCTGATGGTATCTTCGATCAGGTGAAACTTCACCAGGTTTTTTAAATCATTCACATCAACCTGGTCAGAGGATGTTTTGTTGTTCTGTTGCAGCCAGGCCTTCACAGCGCTGTTGGTGGGTGCAAACAAAGTGTATGATCCGTATGCATTCAGAAAACCCGAGTAGCCGGTGAGATCCAGGATATGAGCAAACTCTGAATAGTTGTCCGGATGCTTTACCAGATAGTCGTATATATTGACATCGGTTGTAGTGGTCGTGACCAGCTTTATTTTTTTGCAGCTGCTGTAGCAGAGAAAAGCAATGCCTGATCCAACCACCAGCAATGTTCTCGTCAAAAATTTGTTCATGGCCGGAAAAAATTATTTATAAAAAGGGTTTTGTTCGAGGTTCTTGTCTGTCTGCAATTCATAATTGTAAATCGGGAAATAATGGCTGTTTTTGTCTTTTGCCTTTGCAATCGCCGATTGTTGCCTGTCCGGCGGCACACTCTTCGCAATCATGTCCAAAAGAATATTCAGCCTTTCATAATTGTTTCTTTTTGCATTGCGCAACACATCATACCACCTCTTTCCTTCATAGGCAAACTCACGGGCTCTTTCCTGCAAAATGAAATCCGATACACCAAACTTGTCATTTGGATCGGGAGCCAGGTCGGTCTGATCCAGTGCATGTGCCCTTTGCCTGATCTGGTAAACGATGTTCAGTGCTTCCTGTCCCTTGTTTTGTTGGGCAAGCGCTTCTGCTTTCATCAGCAGTACATCAGCATACCGGTAAACGATCCAGTGTGCATATGAATCTTCCTGCGGCCTCACCGAATTTGCGTCCACTCCAATGTATTTCCAGATCAAACCATCCGTAGCACGAAGAGCAGCTCCATCTCCCCGAATATCTTTTTTGGTGTCATCAACAAAATCAACAGAGTACACATCTTCCATCACCGAAGGATTGGCAATGAAGCGCGGACGCGAACGAAACAAGGAATAAAATGGATTGAGCTTCTGGCGGTCGAACTGGAACTCAAAAATGCTTTCATTGGAATTGCCGTTGTAATAGAGTGTTTGGAACCAGGCACCATTGCCTGCTACCAGTCCGAATCTTCCCGAGTTGATGATCTTATTGCAGGCATTAATGCACTGGTCATAATTTTCCATCCACAGGTATACATCTGCCTGTAGCGCATTGATTGTATAACGCGTGATCCTTCCCTTGTCTGAGGCCCTGTCGTTATAGGTGAGTACGGCATTGGGCTCGGATTCATTGAGGTCCTTTACAATCTGGTCCAGCACTTCTTTGTCGGTGCTTTTTTGCAACTGCACCAATTGCGCATCGCTCGATGTGGCCTTGAGTACAAGAGGTACATCGAGAAAACTTCTCACCAGGTAGAAATACAGGAGGGCTCGGAGGGTTTTTGCTTCGGCCACATATGCGTTGAGCGCTTCCTGTGTCAGGGTTTTGTCGCTTTGCAAAACATCGGGAGCAAAATCAATCACCGTGTTACAATAGTTGATCGTGCGGTACACGGAACGCCAGTTGGTGATGGAATTACTGGGAAGAATATTCGCATCCATGATCTCCAGGTCTTCCGAGGAAATGCCTACTGCAGGACTCAGCATGTCTGCCCGAAGCTCACCCCACAAAAAAAGATACTCGGATAGTGAACGGTCGCTGACACCTGCGGGCGGACCAAGAAGGGAAGCATAACAACCAAATACCGCTGCCTGCAATTGTTCCTTGGTCTTCCAGAAATTCTGGCGAATGATTCCATCCTGCGGCTTCAGGTCCAGGTATTTTTTGCACGAACTGAAACACCAGATCGTCATTGCGCAAAGAATTCCGAAAAAAATATTTTTATGATTCCTCATCTTCATTTATTTAAAAGCTTCCGGTCAGTCCCAGGGTAAACATTTTTACCGGGGGCGTCATGGAATAATCGATAGCAACGCGGAAGGGATCGGAGCCACGCATGGTCACTTCCGGATCCTGGCCCGTGTATTTGGTCCAGGTAAAAAGGTTTTCCATCGTAACATATCCGCTCAGGTTCTTCACCTTTAATTTGTCAATCACTTTTTTCGAAAAAGTATATCGAAGTGTGATGGTGCGGAAACGGAGGAAGGATGCATCTTCCACATAGCGGTCGGAGCCCAGCCAGTTATAACCGCTTGCAAAAAGTGCACGGGGCATGTCAGATACATCACCTTCATTTCTCCACCTTCTCAGCACCGCAGTACTCTGGTTGTCGTAGCCATACATATTCGTAGTGGTCATCTTGGTTCCATTCACCACATCATATCCATAACGATAGTTGAAGAATGCGCTTAACTTGAATCCCTTGTAAGCCACACCAGATCCGAACCCTCCGGTATATTTCGGATTTCCATTACCGAGATAGACTACGTCCATGTAATTGATGTTCCCGTCATGGTTGATGTCTTCGTACATGGCATCACCGGGCTGAAACACATAATCTGTTCCGGGATAATTAAAGCGCATGTAAACCGTCTGTCCGTTTGGTCCGACGATCGGTTTTCCACCGGCATCACGTGCAATGGTTGATTCCCTGTCCTTGTATACACCTTTATAGCGGAATCCATAGAAGGAACCAAAAGGATTGTTGATCTGCATATACGTCTTGTACTGACCGTTTGCTGTGATATTGCCCCTGTCGCGCGGATAGAAATCAGAGATTTCGCGAATGAGATTAATGTTGCGTGCAATATTGAAATTAAAATCAACCGACCAGTCCTTATTCTTAAAAAGCACCGTGATCAAACTGAGTTCCCATCCCTGGTTGTCCATGGTTCCCACGTTCATGTCCACCGTATTGAATCCGGTAAAAGAAGAGATCTGAAGTCCTGGATTAGCAAAGAACAAGTCCTTCGTTCTGTTTTTGTACAGGTCCACGTCCAGGTTGATCTTGCTGTTGAACATGATCAGGTTGAATCCAATATTTTGTCCGATGATCGTTTCCCAACGCAGGTTAGTCAGCTCCATGTTGGCGGGATACACGGCTGACTGACCAAGGTAACTCCAGCCAAAATTGCCATACACATTGTAAAAAGTATAGTCCCTCTTGGGTGCGTTTCCGCTTTGTCCATAACTTGCCCTGATGCTCAATTCATCAAGGTGCTTCCTAAACTTCTGCATGAAGGGTTCACCCGACAGCCGGTAACGCATGGATATGGATGGAAACAATCCGTAACGGTGCGCAGGTCCAAACCTCGAATGTCCTTCCCCCCTCAATCCTAAATTGATGATATACCTGTCAAGATAACTGTATTGTCCACTGATAGTGGCGGCAATATTTCTGGTTTGCGTAGTGCCGGAAAGAAGTTTCAGTTCCTGGTTCTGCGTACGTGAAGGAATCGACGGATCCTGGAGTTCGGATGAAGCGGTATTGGAAGTAAGGGCTTCCTGCGAAATGCTTTTGTTGTCATAGGTGTAAAGGGATAGATAAGAAATGAGACTGTGTTTTTCGCTTTTGAATTTTGGTGTATATACAAAGTTTGTCTTCGAGGTTACATTGAACACATCCACATCTCCATCGTAGGCGCGGTTGACAACAGTTTCCGTATAAGGCCTTCCTGTAGCGATCTGTGGAAGAAAGGTTTTATTCTTTGTATTGTTGATATCGAACTGCACATCGAAGGTCATCATCAATATTTGTTTGATGATGTCATACTGCAGATTAAAATGTGGCGTTACCCTGTCGGTAAGAATATTGTTGCGGGCCATGAGCGCCATGGCTACCGGGTTATAGGTGTGGGGGTATTGTCCCTGGATATTGGCGGCGGGAGAAAAATAATTGGGCGTGAGGTTGCCAAATTCATCATACTCATATACACCCATGTTGGGCATCTTGATATAAGCAATGTTCCTGATGCCATCGAAATTATCAGTGCTGTTGACGAAATTGCGGCTGTTGTCGGTATGAGAAAAGGAAAGGTCTGTACGAAAATGAATGCGGTCTGAAACATTGTAATCAAGATTGATCCGCGTATTGATCCGGCTAAGTGCCGTTCCAATAGTAGTTCCTTTCTGATTCAGATAACCCAGCGAAGCATAATAGCGTGCCTTCTCTCCGCCACCGTTCATCGATATAGAATGGTCCTGAGCAAAACCATTTTGAGAAATGGCTTTTACCCAGTCGGTGTTGTTGCCATAATTATAATACCAATAAGGATCGTTTGGATCGTACTGAAATTCTTTTACTGTTTGCGTATTCAGCGGTGAACCATTCCTGTTCATGTATTCTTCCGGGATGAGGGTGGAATACTGATCACCCGAAAGCATGGGAATGGCTTCGGGCTGACGGGTGACGGAACCTTTGAAAGTATAAGTGATGGAAGGCTTTCCTACCGATCCTCTTTTTGTTGTGATCAGCAATACACCGTTTGCCGCGCGTGATCCCCAGATGGCAGTGGCAGCGGCATCTTTCAAAATCGTGATCTCTTTAATGTCGGCAGGAGATATATTCAAAAGCGATGCATAACCCAGTTCGTCTGCTGTGCCAAAGTTAAAATCTGAAGGGATCTGGGTTTCATATGGCATTCCATCCACAACAATCAGCGGATCATTGGAGGAATTGATGGAAGATGTACCGCGAATCCTGATCTGCATGCCCGCACCCGGATCACCCGAGGTGGCCGTGATATCTACTCCGGGCAAACGACCCTGCAAAGCCTGGTCAATGGAAGCTGCCTGCATTTCTTCCATTTCCTTTGCGTTGATCTTGCTTACTGCAGTAGTTAAGTCCTTTTCTGCAATGGCCACTTGTCCATTATCTGTCTTTTTCTGCGCCAAAATCACCACTGCTCCCATGTCGTTAGCACTGCTTTCCATGGTCACATGAAAAACAGTCTTGTCATTGATGCTTTGTGTTTCTGTTTTGTAGCCGATGAAAGAAAATGTCAGCCGGTTTTTTTTATTGGAAATGCGGATAGCAAAATTTCCGTCGATGTCGGTGCTCACAGCCTTGATGGTTCGCTGTTCGTCGTCGGTCTCCGCGACGGTAACTCCCTGGATTGGATTTTTCTGTTTGTCAACCACCTTCCCCTGCACGGTGATCGGTGTTTGTGCAGCAAGCTGGAGGTTTGAGAAAAGAAAAATGAAGAGAACTACTGGGCAAACAATCAATTTTTTCATAACCGGTATATGATGGTCATTAATAAGTATACTTCAGATAATTGTTGATCAAATGAATCACGGTACGGTTCGACAGGTTATTGCTTTGGCTGACGATGACCGAGGCCTGGCGGTTATTCATATCCGTGACCTGCATGCTCCCCACATTGCTCAACACGGTCACAGGCAATACATCACCTGCGGCGTTTTTCAAAAGCGTTTCAAATGCTCCGGATTCTTTTCCATCAGGAATAACGGTGCGTTTGTTGAGAATATGATAGAGAATAAAACGGTTGACATTATCCTTGTCGGCCTGGAGTGTGGGTGTGAAATTGGGAACTCCGGTAGTGGTATTTCCGGGAAGTACGCCGTCCTTCACGGCTTGTGTGATAGCGGCATTGTTTGGAACAAAAACAGTATAAAAAGATCCGGCAGACGTACCCAGTATTTCTCCGGTTGTCGCATTATAAGTGCTGGCCGAATTTTGAAGATAGCGCCAGAAATAATTAAAATCAGACGTGGTTGCTGTTCCCAGGTTTTTGATATGTGTACCGATATTTTGTTCGGAAAAACTGAGAAGGCCGTTGAGATAATATACTTTTCCATTACTCACGACGCGCGAGCTGTCTACCGATACAGTAATACCTGCGTCCTGTGTACCACCGGAAATCACCTGATTATTGTTGTACCGGATGTATTCTCCATTGTAGGCGCCAATGATACCGGAACCAGCCAGAGAGTTGAGTTCTCCTGCCGGCGTTTGAATCAGGCCCGTGCTCAGTATGCGTAGCAGTCGCTGACGAACAGCTTCACCCGTGGTACGCACACCTCCCGGCGGTGTGTAGCCCCACTCGTTGATCGCGGGAACATAGTCATAGCCTGCGGCATTGATCGCTTTATCCGACATCATGAACAGCGTGTATTTCTGCTTCGGACTGTTGACCACAAATTTGAGTTCTGCATCCAGCAGCCGGGTCATGATGGAATATTTAGGATCGAGATAAGCCCTTGAATACACCGAGGAGAAAACATTTGCCTCCTGCACTTTATTGGTTCCGTAAAACATTCCGTTGCTTAATATCCTCTTTTCAAAAACATCTGCCTGCGGATCGAAGCGGGCTTCTTCTCCCAGATAATTGAAACTGCTTTTGAATTTGCTGGGCCATACTGCATTCTGCCACATGTGTGCATTCAGAAAATCGGAGATCACCTGGGGAGGAAGTTTACCCAGATTGTTAAGATCCTTCCCATAATATTCGAGCAGTGTGTTTTTAAGATAGTCGAGCAGCACATCATTCTTCGGTACAAATATGCTCCATGAATCCTGTTGCGCATCATTGTCCTGGAGCTTAAAATAATTTTCGTTGTTGGGTGAAAAAGCAAGAGCGTTGTTGTACACTTTCACATAAACGGAATTCGGGTTTCCTGTGAGCACCTGGTAACGCTGTGTAGCATCACTGTTCAGAATAAAATTGACCATGTAGTTGTTGAACAATTTGCGGAACTCGCTGTATTCAGGCTTTGACCGCAGGTATTCATCAATGGAGGGAAGGGGAAGCACTACTTTGTCGATTTCATGAATCATTCCATTTTCTGCAGGCAGATCTTTAGTGACGACTTTGGCACCTGCCACATTGAATCCACTGAATTGCGCATTGGGATAGAAATAATTGTAATCAGATACGGGGATGCCATGACCGGAAAGATATACGTCTGTGAAATAAGGAATGTATTTATTGTTGTTGTCTGCAGACACATAAGGATTGCTGCTTCCATTGCGGTTGGAAGCAATGGCTTTCACAGCTTGCCCGGTAGAAGTTGTGTCATCATAAAATCCGGTGTAGTAAGCGGTACGTCTTCTGAATGCGATATCGGGCACCCAGCCGGCATTGGACTGATAGTCGTCCACTCTATTTTTGTCAAACGAATTATAGACAAGAAGGTACTGCACCATAGCGCGCGCCTGGGTGGAATCAATTTTATCCAATGAAAGACCTGAGCTGGTAAAATAATCCTGGAAGGCGGCATCATTCGGAGCAAACAGGGTCCAGTATCCTGCTGTACTCAGGGTATGGGTGTAACCGGCTTTATCAACCAGCGCAAGAAACTGTTTGAAATTTCCGCGTGCCTGAAGCTGTTGGTAGATCGGAGGCGCGAGGCTGGCCGGACGCTGGTAGTACTCATCGAATTTTTTCTTGCAGCCAACCAAAAAGCCGGCAGCCAGAAGAAGAATCGTCACTCTTCTGATAGACTTATCCATTATTGTGATGGAATTTTATTTGTTGATGTTCTTTAGGACAGGGAATGAGCTGTGTAGAGGATAAAGGATATACCTGAATGGTCCTGATAATAAATTTCCAATGCTTTCCGGTCTGGTTGAAAAGGAATTTCTGCGAACTAAAATTTCCCTTGGAGAGAAAGAAATTGGTTCTTTTCATCATATAGCAATCGGGTTGAATTCAATAAGCCGGACTGTCGTGTTTTCTCAGTTCGTGGTTAGGTTTTAAATGTAGCCTCTCCCAAAACATCAACTATCCTGTTGCATCCTGAAAATTAAAGCAGGACAGAAAAAATTTACGCAAACGTTCCCGGAAGATGGGGGGATGGAATGGTCAATGGTGAATGGTGAATGGTTTCTGAAGATCAAAGAATGTTTACTGGAGAAGTCAGTCCTTCTGCTATCATGTGTAATTGACCGCAGAGATCATGAGGACGTAAATGTTTTCGCAGAGAAATTGATCGTTTATAGTTTGTGGTTTCTGGTTTTTAGAGACGAGGAAAGCGGATCAAAGAGATGGTATTGATGGATACTTTCATAGCAAAGAGAAGAACCCAATTCCTGATCACGGATTTCACAGATTAAAAAAAAATTTCACGCCTGCCCGCACCGAACGGTAGTTTCGGGCGGGGATTGATTAGTTGGACTAGCAAAACTGATGATTTCATAGAAAACTGATTCTACCTAATTCCCAATTCCTTTAACACTGATTGCACAGATTAAGTTTGGATTTCACTGATTGATTAAAAGGATTAGCCAGATTGATCATTTCATAGAAACCTGTTCTCTACCAAATTCCCAATTCCTAATTCCTAATTCCCAATTCCCAATTCCCTTCATCAGCCATCAACTCTCTCATTAATACCATGAGAATAAAACTGGAGTCCGATCAAATCACCGGGGATAGGATTCCGGTTCCAGGAATGATGGATGGCCAGTGCCGCACCCATGGCGGTCGCCTGAGGAATGGAAGCGGCATATACTTCCACGGACGGAAATGCAGCAGCCAGCAGATTCATATAAATAGAATTTTTGCTGAATCCCCCGTCTACAAATATTCTTTTAGTTCCAGTTCCTTTCAACACCAGACCAGTAGAAGCTTTCTGGCATTCCATGATATCCATCATCAACTGATGATAGGCTTCCAGATCATCAGGAAAATCTGTGAGTTCTCTTCGAGAAAAAACCGAACTGGCAAGAGATGCCTTTTCATTCACTGGCACGAACTGTTTTCTTTCTTTCAGTACAGAAACAGTATTGGGATTGAAGATCGCTGTCCGGTATTTAATTGGGTCCTGATGAAAATGATCCGCGATCCTTTTTACCTGGTCTTCGTGCTCCTGTCCTGCAAAAAGTCTCGATGCTTTTACGGGCTTTCTTTGAAAATGCAGATAGCACAAACAATCCTGCTTCAGTTCTTCAGCGGTCAGCGGAGCATCATTAAAGGGATTGAGGCTGATACACCACGTGCCTGTGGATATCAGTACAAAGGGTTCGTGAAAATGGGATAAGTATGGAATGAGTGAAGCCGAACTGTCGTGCAGACCAATGCCCACCAGATAATTATTTCCAGGAAAATTTGCAGGAAAGGTTTCGTCACAGGGAACAATGGGTGCAAGTACACGTTCTAGTCCTTCTTCATGCACCCAGCGGTGATAATCATTTTTTTCAAAGTCCCAGAGATTGGTATGACAACCGATGCTGGTGATATCTGAACAGGCCCTGCCTGAAATCAGATAACTGACATATTGCGGAAGATGCAGTGCGTAATTTATTTTGCGAAACAGTTCAGGCTTTTCATATTTTATGCGATAGAGCTGCATTCCCGAATTAAGGCTATCGAGCACCGGTGAAGCAGTTTGCCTGGAAAATTTTTCTTCGCCGCCATATCGATCATAGAACTGCTTTTTTAGATGCTGCGGATAAGGCTTGAGATAATTGTACAGTGGTGTGAGCGGATTTCCTTCCTCGTCTATGTACACCAAACTCGCTCCATACGTACAAAAATTAATTGCCCGGATAGAAAATTCTTTTTTTTGAAATACCGAGCGCATAGCATCATAAACTGATAATCGAAGGCTTTCAATATTTTCACAAGGGTCGCCATCTTCATCTACCGTTTCAATAAACCTTGCCGACTGTTCATAAACGATCCTGTACTGCTCATTGAACAGAAAAAGTTTTTTGTTGGTTTTGCCAACATCAATAACTGCAATAACAGGTGTGGCACGCATGATTATAATCCGGTTGCTACCGTTCCAAGACCTCTTTGTTTCACCAGGCCTTCCCTGATTTTAGATGAGCGAAGAAACTCGATCGGCCGCAATACGCCACCAGCGCGAATTCTGGCTTCTGCCACGAGGGGACGAACATCCGTCCTGAATGCATCCTGCAAAATTTCCTGAGCCCTGGTTACATCATTCGCCGACCTTGCTGCGTCCAGTTCCCTGCTGTCAACAAGCAGTGATTGTGCATAAGCAATTTTGATGGCCTCTACCGACTGCAACAGATCTTCCAGGGGATCTTTCAGATTGTGTGAAGCATCGATCATCCATCCAAGATCTGAAGCATGATTCATTCCCCTGGCATCCATTCCTTCTACCAGCTCATTAAAAATCAAAAACAGTTGATAAGGATTGATGCTTCCTACGGTGAGGTCATCGTCCCCATATTTGGAATCGTTGAAATGAAATCCACCGAGCTTTCCTTCCATGAGCAGAATGGAAACGATCTGCTCGATGTTGGCATTGGGAAGATGATGGCCAAGGTCAACAAGTGTGTATGCTTTTTGACCAAGTTTGGAAGCAAAGAGATATGATTGGCCCCAGTCTCCAACAGTCATGGAATAAAAATTCGGCTCGAATGCCTTGTATTCAACAAAGATTTTCCAGTGATCGGGAAGCGCTGCATAAATTTCCTGGAGACTTTCCAGTGTATTTTGAAATGCTTTTCTAAAATTCAGCTGGCCAGGAAAGGATGAACCATCGGCCAGCCATACTGTCAAGGATTCAGAACCCAGTTCCTTTCCGTACCGGATCACTTCAATATTGTGTTCGATTGCCTGCTTGCGAACCGATTTGTCCACATGCTGCAGCGATCCGAATTTATAACTGTGTTCCTGTTCTTTCTGATCCTGGAATGTGTTGGAATTAACAGCATCGAAACGGATGCCATGCTGGGCCGCAAGCGCTTTTATGGAAGCGGCATTTTCAGGAATATCCCAGGGAATGTGCAGTGATATGGCACCACTCGAACGGTTCAAGGCATGCAGTAGTCCGACGTCTTCAATCTTTTCTTCGAGGTTACGCGGCTCGCCGCCAATTGAGAAACGTCCAAACCTCGTTCCACTTGCACCCAGTGCCCAACTCGGAATGGCAATCTGGAAATCGGCAAGTTTCTGAATGATCGCCTCAATGTTTTTTACCGATGCGGAAAGACTGTCCAACCTTTGTTTGTGTTCCTGCAGGTGGTGCCGGTTCGATTCTTCGATCCTGTATTTTTCAATAAGCATAGCAAGCATTAAAGATTATGGTAAATAAAAAACTTCTTTCAGCGGAATACTCACAGGTGAATGATCGGCATTGGTTTCCATGATATCAGCCATATAGCTCCACCATTTTTTCATCACTTCCTGCTCTGGCAATCTATCCAAAACTTTTGGATCTTCCACTTTCATACAACCGAACAGTAAACTGGTGGTTTCATCCAGGAAAATAGAGTATTCACTGATGCCGCTTTTTTTCAGCAGCTGCTGCAGCTCCGGCCAGATCTCATCATGACGGCGGCGATATTCATTTTCATAACCGCGGAACAGCTGCATTTTGAAAGCAAGACGATATGGAGGTTTCGGGTTTATAGTTTTTAGTTTATGATTCTTCAGAGGCGGTTTGCACTACTTGTTTGAAGATTTTTTTTAACCGCAAAGAACGCGGAGGATCGCAAGGGGCGCAAAGGAGTTTTACTTTGCGGCTCTCTGTGTTTCTTTGGGTTCTTTGCGGTTTATTTCTAAATGTTTTAGATAGGCAATTCAAATCTAAACAATCACAAACTGCAAACCACAAACTTTCCTATCGCACAAATGCCGTTGCTACGCCGCCATCCACATTGAGTACATTGCCGGTTGATTTATTCAGAAGTCCGCCTACGAAAGCAAAACAGGCATTGGCAATGTCTTCGGGAAGAATGACTTCATTGAGCAGGGTTCTTTTTGCATAAAATGCCGGGAGTTCATCCACCGAAATTCCGTATGCCTTCGCCCTTCCTGCTGCCCACTCCCCTTCCCAGATCTTGCTGTCGGAGATCACGGCATCCGGATTCACGGTGTTGACACGTATATGATCCTTTCCAAGTTCCGCAGCATTCAGGCGGCTCAAGTGCATCTGTGCAGCTTTTGCCGATCCATATCCTGCATTGTTTGGACCCGAGACCAACGCATTCTTGCTCACAATATTCAAGACATCTCCGCCCATCTCCTGCTTTCTCATGATGGATACACCTTCCTGAGTAACAAAAAACTGTCCCTTCACCAACACATCATACAGCAGGTCCCAATCTTTTTCTGTATGCTCCTCAATGGGTTTTGAAATGGATAAACCCGCACAGTTCACCACAATATCAACACCACCAAAACTGATGGCTCCAAGTTCGAAGGCTTCACGAATTTTTTCCCTGCTCGTTACATCCAGTGTAATGGAAACGCAGCAATCCTTGTTGAACTGTTCCAGAAATTCTTTATGCGCCGTTTGCAGGCGTGCATCATCGTTATCATTGAGCACAACACAAGCTCCTTCTTCTGCAAATTTTTTCGCAATGGCTTTGCCAATTCCTCCTGCACTTCCCGTAACAAGTGCAATTTTCCCTGACAAAGGTTTTGGTTTGGGAAGACGTTGCAGCTTGGCTTCTTCCAACAACCAGTATTCGATATCAAATGCTTCCTGACGCGGAAGAGAAGTATATTCAGAAATGGCTTCTGCTCCTCTCATCACATTGATCGCATTCACATAAAACTCAGAAGCAATACGTGCAGTGGACTTATCTTTTGCAAAACTGAACATGCCCACGCCGGGATAAAGGATCACAACAGGATTAGGATCACGAAGTGCCGGGCTGTTGGGATGTTTGTGTTTGCGATAATAGTCTTCATACATTTTTCGATAAGACTCAAACTGCGGACGCAACTTTTCTTTTATTGCAGAAGCATTGGAAAGATCTTCATTTGGCTGGAGTGATAAAACCAAAGGACTGATCTTGGTACGTAAAAAATGGTCGGGGCAACTGGTTCCCATGGGCGCCAGCCTTGAAAGGTCTTTTGAATTGACAAACTCCAGCACCCGGTCATCATCCGTGAAATGCCCGATCATGCGTGCATGCGAAGAACAAAGTCCGCGCAGCAGTGGTGCCAGCGCTGTGGCCTGCGAACGTCGTTGTTCTTTAGGTAGAGCTGATATAACTGCTCCACCAAACGTATTTTTTTTGCGTGAAGAAGATTCAATGTATTCTGCACACTGCTCAATCACTTCAAGCGAATTAATATAACTATCAAATGAAGTATCACCCCAGGTAAACAGTCCGTGTGAACCCAGCATGATGCCACGAATATTTGGTTGCTTGTCGAGGCATTCTCGCAATTTTAATCCGAGATCGAAGCCCGGTCTTTGCCAGTCAACCCATCCAATGCTTCCCTGAAATAATTCTTCGGTGATTTTTTTACCATCTTTTGAAGCAGCAATGGCGATGGCAGCGTCGGGATGCAGATGATCAATGTGTTTGAACGGAAGAAATCCATGGAGCGGTGTATCAATAGAAGGAGCCTTGGAAGAAAGGTCAAAGATGCAGTGATCGAAAAGTTTTACCATTTCATCTTCGTGTGCTTTTCCCCTGTACACTTTTTTCAGGCTGCGCAACCGGTCCACATACAATGCTGCCAGTCCGCTTTTACTGAGTGTGCCCAGATCTCCGCCCGAGCCCTTGACCCACATCACCTCTGTTTCTTCTGCAGTCAGCGGGTCTTTTTCCATGGTCTTGCATGAGGTGTTTCCACCACCGTAATTGGTCAGTCTCAAGTCGGCTCCGAGCAAATTGGAGCGGTAAATGAGAAGGGCCACTTCATCACCCGCCAGAGCAGCGGCCTTTGATTCGTCCCACAAATAGCTGACATGTTTAAATGTTGCTGTGACAGGCATATTTTCAATTTGATATTTATCAATGATTCGACTGAATTGTCTGGGTTTCTGCTGCTCTGGATTTTAATCTGTTTCCATAACCTACGATCAGTACGGCAGCAATAATTGTAGCCACCCCAATGAATAAAGTCCTTCTCGTTTTCTGGCCCACACCCTTCCATTCTTTGGAAATGAGTCCCCACATATTGGCGACAAGAATAATAAAGGACATATGAAGAATCCATGAAGAAGCACCATTACCCAACCTGCTCTCTCCCATTCCATAAAAGAAGAACTGAAGAAACCAGGTGGTTCCCGCCAGTGCACTCAGGAGATAATTAATAGTCAAAGGAGTTTTTTTGTTTGTGTAATCACCAAAAGTCTTGTTGCGGGCATTTAAGATCATGCACCAGATAAAATTCGTCGTAAGTCCACCCCAGAGAAGCACCACGTAGACTACATTGTTACGAAAGAGAAATTCTCCTTCACCGGGATTGGCTGCTTTCCACAGATCGTTTGCTTTTGATGCCATGGCATTGCCGGCTTCTAATCCAAAATTAAAACAGGCGCTCAGCACACCTGAAATAATGGCAACGGTTAAGCCCAATGCAAATTTGTATTCAATAGAGGTACCGGGTTTGCCATGGGAGGATACAGCTTTTTGCGATACTACGATTTCATCATAGGCTTCATGACGATACCCGATTCCGGCAACGGCAGCTTCTTCGGAAACTGGCTCGGGTTGCAATCTTTTTATCGTTTTTCCTGGTCCGGATGAAGGCAAATTCTCTTTTAATTGCCTTTCCTTCATCATTCCTGCTTTACCGCAAAGGATGATGCCGATAACACAGACCAACAAACCTGCGAGTACGGTTAAGCCCCAGCTGCTTCCGGCAATAATACCAATGGTATCTTTTCCCGCCTTGGGAAAAAACTGATAATAGATAGAAGGAATGAGTGAACCAAATACCATGCAGAGACCCAGAATGATACTGCTACCCAGGGCCACACCCAGATAGCGTACACCCAATCCATAGGTCAGTCCTCCGACGCCCCACAACAAGCCGAATAAAAAAGTGTAGAATAAAGCGGAGCCGCTGGTTTGTGCTATGATCTCAGAAAAATGTGGAATGGTGAGCCAGGCAGCCAGGGGAGGAACAATTAGCCAAGAAAACAACCCGCCAATGATCCAATAACTTTCCCAGGACCAGCCCCTGACTTTTTTATAGGGCATATAAAAACTGCCTGAAGCAAAACCGCCGATAAAATGGTAGATGACACCGAGGATAACTATTTTTAATTCCATAATTCAGTAAGCAAACAATGAGAATTAAAAATATAAGTTAGGCAATCTTCGCCCATCATGTACTATCATGGGGGGAGTTCGGAGTTCGGAGTTCAAAGTTCGGAGTTCAAAGTTCAAAGTCAGTGTACTACGGGGCGGTTAATACTTAGGGTTGGCAGGGGATTGCTTCGCTTCGCTCGCAATGACGTTCACAAGTTTCGGAGTCTACTTTAGTTCCACTCGCATTTTACGACATGAACTTGCGTTCCTGTTTGGGTAACAGTCTTACACCCTCATCTTTAAATCCAGCCAGAAACCTGTAGTAAGACTTTGGTTTACGTCATTGCGAGCGAAGCGACC
>JBJMLU010000054.1:0-20159 GCA_045805145.1 Flavisolibacter sp.
AGCATCGTAGTTTAGGCGTCATTGCGAGCGTAGCGCGGCAATCTCCTTGCAAGCGAAGCGAGCACCAGTCCCAAGACCGCCTTGTAGTACAGTCACGAACAGTAAAGGGCTCCAAAACAATGAAACCAGGATCATTCATTAACATCATCGCATATCAAACTGCTTGATACCTGTAGTGAACTGTATTCTGTAAAGGCCAGACTGCCTGGTATAACGCAACTCCGAGACAAGCTTTGAGTAACCGTTGTGCCGCGGCCCGGACGTCCCGCCGTAGGCAGGATCCTTGAACTTCCTTTCTACTTTTTCTTTCCAGGAGAAAAAGTAGAAAAGAAAAATACCAATCAGCAAATACTGGCTGCCTCCAAATAAACCAGCTTCTTCGACTCTCTGCGTCTAATCACATACACAATAATGGAAAAACTGCCTTATAGTTCATCCACTCCTTGCTCTGTTTCTGCAATAAGACAAAACTGTCCTTCCTATTTTTGCCGCCATGGACATCACCTTATTTCCCTTTGACCAGCTTTTCAGTTTTGCCCGGAAAATATTTTTGAAGATGGGTTGCAGCGAAGAGGATGCCCTGCTCGCTACCCGTGTGCTGCTTTCTGCGGATCTTCGGGGCATCGATTCCCACGGAATCGCCCGACTCAGCGGATATGTCCGTCTCTGGGAAGTAAACCGTATCAACGCACATCCTGAAATACGCATCATTCATGAAACACCTTCTACAGCCAGCGTGGATGGCGACAGCGGACTGGGACTGGTAGTTGCACCACAGTCCATGCGTATTGCCATTGACAAAGCAAAAAAAGTAGGCACCGGTTGGGTGAGTGTACAAAACTCCAACCACTTCGGCATTGCAGGTTTTCATGCCATGATGGCCCTCGAAGAAGATATGATCGGTATCTGCATGACCAATGCCAGTCCACTGGTGGCCCCAACTTTTTCTGTTGAAAGATTGCTGGGCACCAATCCTATTTGTTTCGCTATTCCTGCCGGAAAAGAACCTCCCTTCGTTGCCGACCTGGCCACGACTACTGCAGCCAATGGCAAACTTGAAATTCTCCAGCGAAAAAATGAAAACGCACCACTGGGCTGGATACAGGACAAAGATGGTCATCCTTCCACAGATGCACACGCACTCAAATTGGGAGGCGCCCTTCTTCCACTCGGTGGTGACCGCGAACACGGAAGTCATAAAGGATTTGCACTGGGAGCCGTCGTGGATATTTTTTCTGCCATCCTCAGCGGCGCCAATTATGGTCCATGGGTGCCGCCATTTCCTGCTTACGTTCCCATGCCGGTGGACATGCCTGGAAAAGGTATCGGGCATTTTTTCGGCGCCATGAGGATCGATGCTTTTCGTCCGGCAGATGAATTCAAAGAACATATGGACAAATGGATCCATAGATTCCGTTCAGCAAAAACAGCAGAGGGATTTGATAAGGTGATCATTCCCGGCGATCCTGAAAGAGAAGCCGAAGAAGACCGAAGAACGGAAGGTATTCCATTGATTGCTCCGGTAGTAGATGACCTGCTGTCGCTTGGAAAAAAAATGGAAGTTTCATTATAGGATGCAGCGCTTTTTTTAAAATACATCTCAGGAGAAGAAAACCTCCTGCATGAAAAAATTCAGTGCTTTCTTCCTGCTGGCATTCCTTCTTTGTTCCTGCTGGAAATATTTTCATCCCCAGACAGTTGATCCCTACATTGGAATGCAAAAAGTATGGGGCTACAAGGCCATCTATGGAAATGAATCTGCCGCAAAATCTATCCTGTATACCAAGGGGGCGCACGATGTGCTGAACCCTGGAAATATCTATGCCTATAAAAATTATATTTTTCAATTGGATGCTGGAAACGGTATTCATGTAATTGATAATTCTCTTCCTTCACAAGCAAATCGCATTGGATTCATTACTGTAAGAGGCTGCACTCAAATAGCCATTAAGAATGACCTGCTCTATACCAATTGTTACGACGACCTGGTAGTGCTGGATTTTTCCGACCTCGATAAGATTCATGAATACAGCGAACTGCCAGCAGTATTCACGGAATACCGCTATGCCTCTCCTCTTGCAACACCTCCGGGTGCAGGCTATTATGAATGTCCACGGTACGACAGTCTTTTGATAGGATGGAAACAGGATTCCATTTATGCTCAATGCTATAAAAAATAAATCATGAGAAATTTATACATCATCATATTATTTGTAATAGTCATCGCCGGTTGCGATAAAAATTCATCCAGTGACAAGATGAACGCGTCTTCCGGCAATACAGGTGTTGCGGGATCTTTGGCTCAATTCACACTGATTGGAAATTATATCTATGCCGTAAGCAGTCATAATTTATATACGGTGGATATTTCCAACCCGCAGCATCCCTCCACAGTAAAGCAGGACATCTTCAATTATGATATGGAAACCATCTATCCATACAAGAATCGCCTATTCATTGGTTCACGCACAGGCATTTACATTTATTCAATCGATACTCCATCTGCTCCAAGGCTGATGGGCATTGCCAAACATGGAAGAAGTTGTGATCCGGTTGTAGCCAATGATACCGTATCTTTTTCCACGCTGAAAAGTAGTACCTATTGTGGTCCGGCCACCAGCGGATTATATGTGTACGATGTGCATGACCTGAATAATCCTTCACTCAAAAAAACAATTCCCATCAATGAGCCAATTGGTCTGGGCATGGCCGATTCTGCACTTTATGTATGTTGTTCCGGTGAAGGACTGCGTGTGTTTAACATCAAAAACGCCTACGAACCGGTGGAACGCCTGAAAATTCCGGATTCGGATTTCAAAGATGTTATTCCTTATGATGATCTGCTAATATGCTGGGTGGCAGATGGAATTAGCCTGTACGACATCACTGACCGCCTGCATCCGGTTTTTGTTAAAAAGCTGTCGAATTAGCCGCCCTCCCTTTTTTCATTTGGTTGATAGCTGCGCTTTAATACTTTTGCGCCATCATGAAAATAATGAAGTTCGGAGGCACTTCCGTGGGCAAGCCGGAGCGCATGCACGAAGTAGCAAGACTGATCACCAGTGATCCTGAATCGAAGATCGTGGTACTGAGTGCAGTTTCGGGTACCACCAATGCACTGGTGGAGATCGGCAACCATCTTGCTGCCGGAAGACGCAGCCAGGCCAAAGAGAAAATTGATGCACTGGAAAATCAATACAAAGAATTTGTGGCCGGGTTGGTAAAGCAGAAAGATGCAAGAGAAAAAGCAGGGCAGATCCTCAGGGAGCATTTTGAATTTCTAAACATCATTCTTAAAATTTCTTACAGCGAAGCGCTGAGCAAAGACATTCTTGCGCAGGGTGAATTGTTGTCCACCAAATTATTCAGTGTTTATCTTTCAGAGCAGGGCATCGGTCACGAATTGATTCCGGCACTGGAGTTCATGAGCATCGATGCCAATGATGAACCGCAGGTAGATGTCATTCGCGAAAAGCTGACCCGGATTCTTCAAACGTATCGGGCAAAAAAACTTTTTATCACGCAGGGATATATCTGTCGCAATTCAAGAGGTGAAGTAGACAATCTCAAAAGAGGTGGGAGCGACTATAGTGCTTCTCTAATTGCGGCGGCAATTCAGGCCACTGTGTGCGAGATCTGGACCGATATCAATGGCATGCACAACAATGATCCGCGCATTGTGGATCGAACAGTTGCTATCGACCAGCTTAGTTTTGATGAAGCAGCCGAACTCGCGTATTTCGGAGCCAAAATCCTTCACCCCGCGTCCATCTGGCCTGCACAGCAATACAAAACACCCGTGAAATTGCTCAATACCATGGAGCCGGAGGCCAGGGGAACGCTCATCGCAGAGGAAGCTTCTTCAAAAGGAGTAAAAGCGGTTGCCGCAAAGGATGGTATAACGGCCATCAATATCCGAAGCAGCCGCATGCTGCTTGCCTATGGTTTTCTGCGAAAAGTTTTTGAAGTCTTTGAAAAATACCGTACGCCTATTGACATGATCACTACTTCGGAAGTTGCGGTATCACTCACCATCGACAATGATGCTTCTCTTCCCGAGATCATCAAGGAACTCGAGACTTTTAGCACAGTAGCTGTGGACCGTAACCAGACCATCATTTGTATTGTGGGCAATGAAATAGCCGCGCATGCAGATACCCTGAAAAAAGTATTTGATAGCCTGAGCAACATCGACGTCCGGATGGTTTCCTACGGGGGAAGCCTTCACAACATCTCCGTTCTCGTTTCGGCAGAAAAGAAAAAGCAGGTCTTGCAACAGTTGAATAAAGGACTGTTTGGATTGTAGGTTTTCGTTGTTGAAGAAAGGTTTCACGCAAACCTGCCTGCCGGTAGGCAGGGACGCGAAGGGAAGAAAGACGCTAAGGAATTTTTTTTTGGTTGAGGGTGAAAGGGGAAGTGTTTTTTTGAATGGAAAGAGGTTTTAAGAGGTAGAGGTTTTTTAAACGCAAGGGACGCGAAGAACGCAAGGAGGGAAAACGCAAGGTGAGAGATGAAAGAGTTTTACGTCGTTCACGAGTTATATTATTTTTAATTCGGAGAGTTATTGTTTTTGATTCGGAGCGTATTGCTTATAGAGTGGTTGCTTAAGATAGGGGAGAATTGATTTTGATTGGAAGTTCTAATTCATTTGGATGCCTTGCGGAATAGAACCACGGCAATTTTTAAAACTTATAAACTCTGTAAAGCATTACCTTCAATGCAGCGCACGCTGATCGCTCCAAAAACAATTCTATAAACCCTCGTGAACGACGTAAAACTCTTTCATCTCTCACCTTTGCGTCTCTCTCCTTGCGCTCTCCGCGTCCCTTGCGTTTAAAAAACATCTCCTCTTAAAATCTCTTTCCATTCAAAAAAACACTTACCCTCAACCAAAAAAAAATTCCTTCGCGTCTTTCTTCCCTTCGCGTCCCTGCCTACCGGCAGGCAGGTTGGCGTGAAACCCCGTTAGATAATGAGAAGCGCATCCCCATAACTAAAGAACCGGTATTTATCCTTGATGGCTTTTTTGTAGGCCTCCATGGTCAAATCATATCCGGCAAAAGCGCAGGTCATGATGAGCAGACTGGTTTTTGGCAAATGAAAATTGGTGACCAGCGAATCAGCAATGCTGAAATCGAAAGGAGGATGAATGAAGATATTTGTCCAGCCCTCGGAAGGCTTGAGTAGTTTTTGTGCAGTGACAGAAGATTCCAAAGCCCTCATGGTTGTGGTACCAATGGAGCAGATGCGGTGGCCGGTTTCTTTGGCTTTGTTCACGATCTTGCAGGCTCCTTCTTCAATCCGGTAGTATTCTGCGTCCATCTTGTGTTTGCTCAGGTCCTCCACTTCAATGGGACGAAAAGTTCCGAGCCCTGTATGAAGCGTCACTTCTGCAAAACGGATTCCCTTAATCTCACAACGTTTGATCAGCTCACGACTGAAATGCAATCCGGCAGTAGGAGCAGCTACGGCTCCTTCATATTTTGCATAAACTGTTTGATAGCGCTCACGGTCTTCTTCATCGGGCTTGCGCTTGATGTATTTGGGAAGAGGCGTCTCACCATATTTTTCAAGAACCTGGCGGAACTCGTCTTCGGTTCCTTCGTGAAGAAATTTAATGGTGCGACCACGCGAAGTTGTATTGTCGATCACTTCTGCCACCAGTTCTTCAGAATCTCCAAAGTAAAGTTTGTTACCCACACGGATCTTTCTTGCCGGATCAACGATCACGTCCCAGAGACGGTTTGGCTTATTGAGTTCTCTCAGCAGAAAGACTTCAATCTTGGCACCTGTCTTTTCTTTACGGCCATACATGCGCGCCGGAAAGACTTTTGTATTGTTGACAGTAAAAACATCTTTGTCGTCAAAATATTCGAGGATGTCTTTGAAATGTTTGTTTTCAATCTGACCCGTTCTGCGGTGAACCACCATCATACGGGCATCTTCGCGTTTTTTGGCAGGATGTTGGGCAATAAGATTCAGGGGAAGATCGAACTTGAATTGTGAAAGCTTCATGGGCTTTTGCTGGTTAATTGTTAGGCCTCATGACGCAAACCGTGCAGTAGTTGCGGGATTCTTAACCGCCCGGTCTTACGGCACCGGGTATGGTCATTAAGCTCAAAGGCCGCAAAAATAAGGGTTAAACTGAAAATTTGAACGAAAATTTTTGTGGATAAGTTCAATTTGAGCGTCTTTATGTTATCTTCAACAACGCGATTATTCATTTTTAAAACTGCCCAAATCTTATGAGGACCCTGTTGGTTGTAGCTGCCCTGATTTGTTGTTCCACCACCTTCTCACAGAAAACTAAAGTTCCACCAAATAAATACCCGAGCCTTCTTTGGGAGATTACCGGCAACGGCGCGAGCCGTCCTTCCTATCTGTTCGGCACCATGCACGTCAGCAGCAAAATGGTGTTCCATCTTTCCGATTCATTTTACGTGGGCATTCACAACGCAGATGTTGTTGCCCTCGAAACTGATATGGGAACCTGGCAGGAAGATTTTTCCCGCTACGATCTTCAGGGCCAGGGGATCTATGGTTATTTAAACCGTTGGAGAGGAGGAGAAGAACCTTCCGATTATCTCAATATCAACACCCTCCAGTTTCCTTCTTACGAGAAAATGATCGAGCTGGCTTTGTATAACAGTCCTTCCATCATCAATAATTTCCTCTATCGTTCCAACTCCGAACAGGGAAGCGATTTTGAAGAAGATACTTATCTCGACATGCACATTTACCAGACTGGTAAAAAATGGGGCAAAAAAGTTTGCGGCGTAGAAAATTTCGACCAGAGCATGGAACTAATGAAGGAAGCGTATGTTGATGCTGCAAAAGAAAAAGACCGCAAGCAAAAAAGTTACGACTACGATGAGGATTTTTCATCCTCTAAACTCGAAGACGCTTATCGCAGTGGTAACCTCGATCTTCTGGATACTATCAACAAGATCAACAGCACCTCTGCTGCCTTTGATGAAAAATTTTTATACAAGCGCAACGAGATCCAGGCACATTCCATTGATTCCATTTTAAGATCGGGTGCTGCACTCTTTGTTGGTGTAGGCGCTGCGCACCTGCCGGGACAAAGGGGCGTAATTGAACTGTTGCGCAAAAAAGGATATCATTTGCGTCCCATCAAAATGTCGGAACGAGACAGCCGTCAAAAAGATGAAGTGGAAAAAATTCGCGTGCCGGTGCAGTTCAGCAGGCAACAATCAAGTGATGGATTTTTTAGTGTGAGCCTTCCTGGTAAGCTCTATGATTTTGCCGGTTTTACTGGCATGCCCGAGCAGCAACAGTTCACTGATATGAGCAATGGCAGTTATTACATGGTCACGCGTATACACACACATTCACTTTTGTGGGGTCATGATGAAGGCCAGGTACTTCGCAAAATAGACAGTGTGATCTATGAGAATGTTCCGGGCAAGATCCTGACGAAAACTTCTATTACCAAGAATGGATACAAGGGTTTCGAGATTGTCAACAAAACACGCCGGGGAGATATTCAGCGCTACAATATTTTCGTTACGCCTTTTGAGATCATTCTGTTCAAGATGAGTGGAAATGGTGACTATGTAAAAGAAGGAACAGAGGCCGACCAGTTTTTCAAAAGCATAGAGCTGAAACAATATAATACTGACTGGAAGAAGTGGAGTCCTTCTTTTGGCGGCTTTGAAGTGGAACTTCCGCACCAACCACTGATCATTGATGAAGGTAATTGGGAATTTATGGCGTCCGAACCGTCCACTGGAACCGGACTCGAGATCATACGCACTGATATTCATAATTACGATTTTGTAGAAGAAGATTCTTTTGACCTGAACCTGATGGAAGAAAGCTTTGCTTCATCTGATTTCATTGCGCAACAGGTGAGTCGCAGGCAAACCATCGCTGGCGGTTATCCGGCTCTGGAAGTCAAATACAAATACAAGGATGGTTCATTAGCGCTGGTTCATTTCATCATTCAGGGCACACATTATTATACAGTGGTGGCACACGCAAAAAAAGAAAATCCTTCGATGGATCGCTTCATGAATTCGTTTGCCATCAAGCCATTTGCATACCAACAACCCACGCTGCAAAAAGATACGAGCCTCTACTTCACCGTCAACTCGCCTGTGCCGCTGCAAAAAGCAAAAAAGATTTCCCTGCTTCCTGAAAATATTTATCGTTATGGAATGACGCAGGACGAAGATGCCTTCCTGGAAGAAAAAGGAGAGTTCAAGGACAGACTGGTAGCCAATGATTCAACCGGTGAAAAGGTTTACGTGTCCTTCAATAAATTTTCCCGCTATTATTTTGATGACGACACACTCAACACCGATAAGGATAGCAGCCATTTCCTGACAGATAAACTAAATTGGACCTATCTTCAAAAGAAGCGCTATGAGCTTCCTGGCAAGTTGAAAGTATTTGAGTATGAAATTGGCGATCCCGCCAGCAGCCGGTATGTGCGGGGAAAAGTTTTTGCAAGACATGGAATTTCTTACCGGTTGGAAACTGAAGGCGATACAGCATCGGCCCCCAGTAGTTTTGTCAACAATTTCTTTTCCTCTTTTTCTCCGAGCGATACAGTGAAAGGCGTGAATCCAAGGGAAAGAAAGACTGCATTGTTCTTTTCCGATTTCTTTGGAAAAGACACCCTCATGCACAAAAGAGCTGTAAAGAATGTGGACATGCTGGATTTCGATTCCAGCGATTTTCCTCAGCTCAAAAAAGCCATTGCTTCACTGAGCTGGAAGGAAAAGAAATACATGGATGCTAAAAAAGATTTCGTTGCTCAACTCTCTTCCATCAAGACAAAAGCTTCTGCTGATTATCTGAAAGAACTCTATTTCGCCGCAGGAGATACCATCGAACTACAGTATGCAGCATTGGAAAGTCTGCTCAAGCAAAGGACCAGTTATGCCTACCAGGTTTTCCGTGATATCATGATCAGCGAGCCTCCTGTGCTGGGTATCAGTCCCAATACAAATGGTGTGGCACGCGCGCACTACAACCTGCCCATTCGCATTCAAAATCGTTTTGTTGACACCGATAACGACGATGATGCGGATGATCAGAATGGTTCCTTCATGGACGACCTGACAGATTCTCTGCAGCTGACTGCAGGCATATTCAAAGACATTCTTCCCCTGATTAATGTGCACGACTATGAACAGCCGCTGATGCAACTCATGGGCACTCTTGTGGACAGCAATATGATCAAGGAGCATGACTATGAACCTTACGAGACGAAGTTTTTAATTGAAGCAAAACAATTGTTGAAAAAACAGATCATTGCTGAAAAAAATAAGTCAATTGAAAAAGCACAGCAAACCGAAGAAGAAAAAACAATTAGCCGCGACAATGATGATGAGGATCTTGGCAACAACGAATTGAGCTTGTATGCAACGCTGCTTGTTCCCTTCTGGGACCGTAATCCGATCATACCACAACTGATGAATCAACTGTTGTCCAGCACAGACAAGCGTTTGAAATTTAATACGTACTTGCTTTTGTTGCGGAACCGGAAGGCAGTTTCAGACACGATGCTGCGTTATTTTGCTTCACTGGATGATTATCGCTACGATCTGTATGATAATTTAAAAGACATGGACATGCTGGATCGTTTTCCGTCAGCTTTTAACAAACCGGTTGACCTCGCAAAGAGTAAGCTCTTGAGATTGAATTCCAGTTATGAAAAACCAGACTCCATAGTTTATATTGATAAACTGCCGGTGCAGTTCCGGGAGAGAAATGGGTACGTTTACTTCTTCAAATACAAACGAAAGAAGGATGACAATGCCTGGAAGCTGGCCACAGTAGGTATTGTGCCCACCGATGGAAGACATTTTGAATTTGAGAAAAAAGAAAAATATTCTCTCGAGCAGAAATATGATTTCACTTCCATGAGCTCTACCAAAATTAATAATGAAGAACCCTTAATGCAGCAGCTGAAAAAAGCGCTGAAGAAAATGCAATACTCAAAAAGAAACAGCGCCGAAGAATTTTACCGCGGGGAAGACCGGGAGGTGAGTTATATGAGAGGAATGAAATGAGAGAAGCTGTTAGCTGAGAGCTATTAGCTGAGAGCTTCTTTTGTGTAGTCTTTGACGAGAGCAATGTGGGAATAGTGTGGTCTTAGGTGGTGATTGCTAAATTACGAGAGCTATTGGCCTGAGAGCCGTTAGCTGTTAGCTTCGGGGATCGGGGACTAGAGTAATGTGAAACAGTGTGTTCTAAGGCAGATTCAGTTGAAGGGCTTTAAATGTTTTTTGAAGAGAATTATATCTGACTTCTTCAAAAAAATAAATAAATAAAAGACTTTGCTTTAGAAATAATACTCTCTGCGAAAACCTCTCCGTCCTCTTTTCTCTGCGGTTAACTCTCTCTCTCTTCTACCAACTTCCAACTATCAACTACCAACTCCCACTTTAGGAATGGCATCAATTAATTGCTTTGTATACGCGCTTTTGGGATGCAAGTAGAGTTCTTCTGCTTCTCCGGATTCTACAATTTTTCCTTCCTTCATCACCATGATGCGGTCGCACATATAGCGAACTACAGAAAGATCGTGAGAAATAAAGAGCATGGTAAGTCCGAGTTCACGTTTGAGATCATTGAGCAGGTTGAGCACCTGTGCCTGAACGCTTACGTCGAGTGCGGAAACAGATTCGTCGCAAACCAGGAATTCAGGTTGCAGCGCCAGAGCCCTTGCAATGACGATGCGCTGTCTTTGGCCTCCGGAAAATTCATGAGGGTACCGGCTCATAACTTGTGGTGACAACTGAACCCGCTCCAGCAATTCTATCACCTTCCTGTTCCTCTCGCGATGATCCGGAGGGTTTCCGGAAACGATCATAGGTTCGGAGAGTGCCGAGCCAATCGTGAGTCTGGGATTGAGCGAGGAGTAAGGATCCTGAAACACGAGCTGAACTTCTTTGCGTAAATTTTTGAGTTCTTCTTTGGTAGGCAGGCTCAGGTCTCTGTTTTTGTACAATATTTTTCCTGAATGAGGTTCTGTTAGCCGCAGCAGGCTTCTTCCGAGTGTTGTTTTGCCGCATCCCGATTCGCCTACAAGTCCAAGCGTTTCTCCTTCGAATATGTTGAAACTAACATCGTCAACAGCTTTGAACCAGGATAGAGCTTTTCCGAACAGGCCGCTTCGGGAGGGGAATTGTACGGCGAGGTGCTCTACACTTAATAAAATTTTTTCACCCGGTTTACTTCTGTTCTGCGAAGTTGTAGAAGTTGGAGCCGGTTCAAGGAAATCACTGATCGTTGGAAGCCTGTCCGATTTTTTGTGCAGTTGCGGCCGGCAGGCAATGAGCGCACGCGTATAGGGATGTTGAGCGTTCCTGAAAATCTGGCTCGTGGAATTCTGTTCAACAATTTCTCCTTTGTACATGATGGCCACACGGTGAGCCAATTCGGCTACTACACCCAGGTCGTGCGTGATGAACACCACACCCATGTTTTCTTGCTGTTGTAATTCACGGATCAATTCAAGAATATTTTTTTGCACTGTTACATCAAGTGCAGTGGTGGGTTCGTCACAAATAAGAAGAGAAGGACGGCAGCACATGGCCATGGCAATCATTACTCTTTGCTTTTGTCCTCCACTCAGTTGGTGCGGATAACGGGAGAAAATTTTTTCTGGTTCAGGAAGCCTGACTTTTTGCAGCCATTCAATGGTTTGTTTTTTTGCTTCTCGTGAAGAAATTTTTTTATGTGCAAGAAGGGCTTCCATGATCTGCTTGCCGCAACTCATTACAGGATTGAGTGAAGACATAGGTTCCTGGAAGATCATGGCAATCTTGTGTCCGCGGATCTTTCTTATTTCTTCTGCTTCTGTTTGGAGCAGGTCAAATGTGTGCACGCCGTCTTCTGAAAAAATAATTTTACCGCTCGAGTACCGCGCAGGCGGCTGCGGAAGAAGGCGAAGAATGGACAGAGAACTAACTGATTTTCCCGACCCACTTTCTCCCACCAGCGCCACGATCTCGCCCCGGTTCACTTCAAAAGAAATTTTTTTTACGGCCTCTGTTACGACGCCCTCTGTTACAAAATCAACAGAAAGGTTTTCAATATGCAGCAGTGGATGGTTCATTGGATGCAAGGCTGGGTCAGCACTTTAATAGAAAGGTGTTTCGAAGGCGTGGGATAATACATCATGCAAACCATGCAATTCTGCACTGAAGTACTGTCCAGGGTAAAATAAAACTCATCGCCTTCATTGATGGTCGAAGGAAAATTACAGCGGCTGCCCAACGCAAATACATTCTTGTAGGATTTACCAGTGTTGTCATCTGTCCATGAAGACACTACCCTGGCTGTATCAAAATTTCCTTCCCTCATGCTGATAGTATAATTCATGCAGCCTCCTTTTACTTCGAGTTTTCCTTTGTAACATCCTTCAGCCAGCACTGGCTTTTTGCTTTTACAATTTTCCTTTGAAGCCGCTAATGCAAGTATTGAGAGCAGTAAGATCCATTTCATCGTCAAAAGTTTTGGATGTTCTTTAAAACCGCAAATGCCTTACCGTTAGACCATTATTGATCAATTGCTTTAGCGACGAAATACCGATCTTAAGGTGTCGTTCTACATATTGCTCGGTGACCTTGCGGTCGCTTTCTTCTGTTTTTACACCGTCAGGAATCATCGGCTGATCGCTTACCAGTAGCAGTGCGCCGGTTGGGATCTTGTTATAAAATCCGACTGCAAAAATGGTAGCTGTTTCCATGTCGATTGCATAAGCCCGGATCTGTTGCAGATACTCTTTGAATTCCTCGTCGTGTTCCCACACACGTCTGTTGGTGGTGTACACCGTACCGGTCCAGTAGTCCACTTCATATTCACGGATGGTGGTGGAGATGGCTTTCTGCAGGGCAAACGCCGGCATGGCAGGAACTTCAGGCGGGAAATAATCGTTCGATGTACCCTCACCGCGAATAGCAGCAATGGGAAGAATCAAATCACCCAGCTTATTTCTTTTTTTCAAGCCTCCGCACTTACCCAGGAACATGACCGCTTCGGGCTCAATAGCAGTGAGTAGGTCCATCACCGTTGCAGCGGTGGGACTTCCCATTCCAAAATTGATGATGGTGATACCTTCGGAAGTAGCACACTGCATCGGTTTATCCATGCCTACTACCGGAACCTTGTTCCAGTCGGCAAAGAGTTTTACATAATTACTGAAATTGGTAAGGAGCACATATTTGCCAAACTGGTCGAGCGATTGACCAGTATAGCGGGGGAGCCAGTTCCTGACGATTTCTTCTTTTGTCTTCATCTGTAAAGTTTATAAAATTTATTCATTGGGTGCAGCAACAGGGCAGAAGATTCATCCGACGAATTTAATCATTAGGTTTGATGCATGATCAGCGTGCAGTTTCCCGAGCCTGTTTTCCGCATCAGGCATGAGGGTGATAAAAAATTCATCTTCGATGGCATACGGAAACAATGGCTGTTGCTGACGGAAGAAGAATGGGTGCGGCAGAATTTTGTGCAGTACCTGACAGAGGTTCTTCATTATCCTACTGCTTTCATTGCACTGGAAAAACAGATTCGTCTGAACGAATTGAAAAAGCGTTTCGACATATTGGTATATGACACTGCTCACCAACCCTGGATGATGGTGGAATGCAAGGAACCCGAAGTGAAGCTGAGCGAACTGGTATTACAACAATTGCTGCGCTACAATATCAGCGTTCCTGTTATCTACATGGTCATCACCAATGGACACCATACCATTGGATGGAAAAAGGAAAACGAGCAACTGACCTTACTGAAGGAAATGCCAGCCTTTGGTAAATAATTCAGGTGCCCACCGACGAGAAAGGAGCTGAGAGAGTTTCACGCCCAGAAACAAAGAAAACGAAGCCGCAAAGACATTTTTATCGCCTTAATTCTATTATTCCTACCGATCGCGACGTTTCGTTATCATCGAAAAACAAAATCAGAATAGTCAATAAGTCTATGAAAACTCTGTCGGATATATTTGAGCAAACAAAAAATCCTTTGCGGCTTCATTTCTTTGTGTCTTGGCGTGAAACTCTCTCAGCGTTCTCCTTTATCCGTAGTGAGCCACTCCTCATAGCTCATTTCAAACCTGATCTCATTCGAATTTGTTCTTCCGGTTTCTTTCCATCCTGTTTTTCTATAAAAGCCTTCTGCACGGGAGTTTGGTGCTGTGGAAAGCCAGATAGTTTTGTGTGTGTTGGAGAAATACCAGTCGAGCATCACGCCTTGGAGTTGTTTTCCAATGCCCCTGCGTTCAAATGAAGGGTCAATAAAAACTGCCCAGACATTATTTTCTTTCAGATCGGCAATGGCAAATCCAACAATTTTCCCTTCTGTTTCATAAACCCAGCCCTTTCCTCTGCTACTTAAATATTCAACATAATCTTTATGCTGAACAAGTGCAGGATTATTCAATACATTTTCCTTCACCGACATTCTGATCACCGACATATCAGCTATATCGTTCTGTGTTGCCTGCCTGATCATCTTTTTCTGAAATTTTTTTGAACGTCTTGTTTTTTGATGGCAAGATTGAAGAAATGACTGTAGTGTTCAACGGCCTTAAGCAGGTCTTTTTCCTGGCGTTTGTTCAGGGACAACGAGGGATGGATCTTTACTCCGGTTCCCTGTGTTGCAGCAGACCAGCGCCCGCCGAGCTTTCCATCAATAATGAGATGGTGTTCAATTAAATTAACTGCTTCATGGCCTGGGGACAGCAGCGCCGAACGATCTTTATAGCTGACGACGTATTCGTCATAATCGGGTAGGAGAAAAGATCTTTGAATAGAAGGTTTTGTTTCCTGAGACTGAGTAAAAATATATGAATGTCCGTCCATTAATTTTTTTTCAAATTCAGTGGGAAGACCATCGATGGCTGCTTTTGATTCTCTGATAGAAAGTCCTGACCACCAGGAAAAATCATACACAGTAGCAGGACCATGCGAATGAAAATATCGCAAGGCCAGTTTCGACAATGATTCCTCTTTGTCTGGAGTAGCTGATGGAGGTACACGTTCGTCCAAAAGAGTATAGGTAAATTGTTTTCCCTTCCTTGCGCCGCTGCAGATGATGCCCTCCAGTTCTGCGTCCATCAGCAATCCTGCCAGCTGGATTCCTTTCGTCTTTATTTTATTTTGAAGAAATGCTGCTTGTAATTCTGTTCGAGTAAGCTGATGTCCTCCCTGCAATACTTTCCAAAGAACATCCTTGCTTTTTCGGAAGCTGGATTTGTTTAATCCATTGGTACGGTACCAATAAGCATTTTGCCTTCTGACTCCCGAAGCAGAAAGTTTTAGCATCCAGCGTATGTCCATTTGCGTGATGAAGTGCCAGGTTGGCCTGAGCACGTGTGTGCGCAAAACGGAGCCTTTGTTTATTTCATTTTCCACTTCAACTTCCGTACTTCCCGGAAGCCTCAAACCAACCGCCCATTTGGCCATCGTATAATTCTGTGCCTGCATCACACCCATGTGAGATACCAATTCCTGCACGGTCTTTAACCTGCCGCCTGTAATTTGCTGATGCAGCATCCGCAAGCCACATATGTTGTCATGAATGGTCAATGGCGAATGGTGAATGGTGAATGGTGAATGGTCAATGGTGAAAAGGTGAATGGTCAATGGTGAATGGTGAAAAAATGAATAGTGAATAATGAATAGTGAATGTTATCGTGAATCGTCAGTCTTAAATAGTAAACGTGAATGCTGACACCGAATCATAAATGAAAAATGTAAGCACTTATTGCATATTCAGTTTTTCCGATTCACCATTGACCATTCCCGATTCACCATTGACCATTCACCATTCACTATTCGCTATTCATTATCGACTCTTTCTCGTCAAGCCACACTACCTTCTGTTCTGCTACGTGCGGTTGGCCGATGATGTCGCGGTATAATTCGGGCCTTCTTGCTTTTTTATAGCGATAGCCACCGGCCTGTTTTAATTTTTCAGGAGTAATGGTAGCAGTGATCACATCGTCGCCCAGTTTACGACACTCTGCGATGATGTCGCCAAAGGGATCAAGGATCATGGAGCATCCATTTTTCAGCTGGTCATCGTCCATACCAATGGCATTGGAGAAAATAGCATAGATGGCATTGTCGTATGCCCTGGCAGGTAGCCATTTCATCAGCCATTCACGTCCTTTCATTCCATCAAATTCCAGCCGCAGAGAAGTAGGATCGGCCTCCCTGTTTTCCCAAAGAGCAGGATCCACAAAACCGGCGCCCGGACGGGTAGAAGGAGTGCACATGGTTACATGGGGCATGAAGATAATGTCGGCGCCCAGAAGATTGGTTGCGCGAACATTTTCGATGATGTTGTTGTCGTAGCAAATAAGGATTCCACATTTCCATCCAAACAGATCGAACACTACGTAGCGGTCGCCGGGAGTGAGATGAGGATTAATAAAGGGATGCAACTTTCGATATTTGGCTACCAGTCCATTCCTGTCCACACAAACATAGCCCTTGTATAATTTGTCTTCTTTGTCCTTTTCAAAGAGTCCGGCCAACACAACGATGTTGTGTTTCTTTGCGATGTCCGTCAGTTTTTTCACACTGGGTCCGCCTGGAATAAATTCTGCGAGGTCCAGCATCTGTTCGCGACTCAGGTGTCGGGCGAAAGTGTATCCGCTGATGGAACATTCATGAAACACCACTACCTGCGCGCCTTCTGCTGCTGCCTTTGCCGACAGTTGGTCAATGACATCCAGATTGTATTGCTTTTCCCCGCCTCTATGCTCAAATTGAGCAGTCGCGATCCTGATATTTTCCATTTTTTTCAATTGCAAAATGAAATTAGGATAATGGCGTCAATCAACAAAGGGAGGTTGCAAGTCCTCAGAATTTATTACTCTCCTTGCTGTCACCTGTAATTATTTCTTCTGTCAACTTCTAACTACCCACTATCAACTATTCTCTGATTTCCGCATTTTCATAGATCATTTGTTTGCCTCCATTCAACCCAACTTCAACCATTTTTGTCGCCAGTTTTATCGAACTCACACCGATGTTAGGATACAAAAACGAAACTGGTTTGTAGAGCCTTCGCATGATACGGTAAAAAACATTAGGTTCAGTTCTGGGCGTTTCGGGATAAATATATCCAGGACGAAAAATATACGTGTTTGGAAACTGCAATGAAAACAAAATATTTTCCGCTATCCCTTTTTCCCGCGCAAAAAGTATGCGGCTCTTTTCAGAACGGTCTGCTCCCTGTCCACTCAAAAAACAAAAGCTCGCTTGCGGACTGTTTCGCTTCAGTGTTTCCGCGAAAGCACGGGTATAGTCTACCGTTATTTTTTTAAATTCAGGCGGTGGTACTTGTCCGGTGTACACACCGATGCAAAAGAAGCAGACGTCCTGATTTTTAAAATGAGATTCAATAGGAGTGAAATCAAGAAAGTCCTGGTGGATCAATTCCGTGAGCCTGGCATTTTTTATTCCGCTTGTTTTGCGGCTAATAGATGTAATACTGTTTACAGAAGGATGATCCAGACATTTTTCCAGCACCAGCCTGCCGATCATTCCTGTACTTCCGGTGAGGATAATATTTTTCAAAGCAGTTTGTTCCTCTTAAAATACCATTTTTATTTTAGATCAACTACCAGTGCAATCAATGCAATTGATCGGGAAGAATTGACCTGTCCGTTAATAGCTGTTTCATTCAACAGATTGCACCAGTAATTCTGCTTACGGCTAAAACCGGCAGAAGCTTTAATAAAAGCCAACAGCCAGCAGCTTTTGCATAAAAAAAGCCAACTCTTTCTGAGGTGGCTTTTTTTTAGAAATTATTTTTATTAAAATGTTTTTCTTTTTTCTTCGGCTTTTTCCATCGGGTTGGGTCCGGCTGATTGTCCCCTTGCTGCCTGCTTCATCTTGAAGACCTGGAATTTGCTGGGCTCCGGTTTTACACTGCCCCAGGTATTGTTGCTTTCATCAATGTCCGCTGTCTCGCGCATGGGATCAAGGCGAATGGAAGCAACTTCCTTGTCCTTCATAAAGAACTTGGTCACCTTGTTTTCATTGTAACGCCACACTTGTGCAGGAATGCGGTCGATTTCCTTAGTTCCGTCCTTGTAGGTCCATTCAATGATGATGGGCATTACCAATCCGCCCTTGTTGCTTAAACTCAATTCATAGAAATGTTTGCTGGCGAGCTTTTGTTTTTCTTCGTCGCTCATGGTTTCAATGCTGGGGCCAAAGCTCACAGTATATTTTGCGGTATCATAAGGCTCCATACCGCGGTCGTATCTCCAATAAAAATCGCGAAGAGAAGTATCCTTGTCGGTCATGAACTGAATGCCCTGGTCTTCACGATTGCGAATCTTCGAAACATCTTCAAATGAATTTACCTGTGGCTTTGCCAGCGACTGGCTCATGGTTCTTCCCTGGGGAGGAGTTGCATTGAGATCAGCCCTTGCATATTTTACAGAGTCCAATGAAATATCACAGGCATCTGTACTATAGAACCATCCTCTCCAAAACCAGTCGAGGTCTTCACCGCTGGCATCTTCGAGTGTGCGGAAAAAATCGGCAGGTGTTGGATGCTTGAATGCCCATCGACGTGCATACTCCTTGAAAGCATAGTCAAACAACTCACGACCCATAATGGTCTCACGCAACATGTTCAGTCCTGTAGCTGGTTTGGAGTAGGCATTGGGACCGAAGCCAATAATATTTTCCGAATTGGTCATGATCGGCTCCAGCTGGTCCTTCGGCAGTTTCATGTAATCGGTAATGGTGAATGCAGGTCCGCGGCGTGAAGGATATTTATTGTCGAACAATTCTTCCGTGAGGTATTCAACAAAGGTGTTGATGCCTTCATCCATCCAGGTCCACTGGCGCTCGTCGCTGTTGACGATCATGGGAAAGAAATTATGTCCCACTTCATGAATGATCACACCAATCATTCCATACTTCGTTTGTTCGCTGTATGTGCCGTCTTTGTTAGTCCTTCCGTTGTTGAAGCAGATCATCGGATATTCCATACCATTTGATGCCTCCACACTTTGTGCAACCGGATAAGGATATGGAATGGAAAATTTGGAATAGGTACGAATGGTATGGGCTACAACCTTTGTGGAATAACGTCTCCAGAGGTTATAGGCTTCTTTGCCATAGTAACTCATACACATGATCTTCTTTCCTTCGACAGTCGTAGGCATCGCGTCCCAAACAAATTTCCGGGAAGAGGTCCAGGCAAAATCGCGCACGTTCTCCGCTTTGAAGATCCAGGTTTTCGTTTTCGTACTTTTTTGTTTTTCTGCAGCCTTCGCTTCGTCGATGGTTACGATCTCGATGGGCTCTTTTGCTGTTTGTGCCTTTTGCCATCTCGCATATTGAGCAGCAGTGAGGTTTTGCTGGTAATTGGTGACTTCACCTGTTCCTCCTACCACATGATCAGAAGGCACCGTTACCTGCACTTTGAAATTTCCGAAGGTGAGTGCAAATTCCCCGCGGCCGGTGAACTGATGGTTCTGCCATCCCTGAAAATCGCTGTAAACACAAAGGCGGGGATACCACTGCGTCATGGTGAAGAGATAATTTCCATCTTCAGGAAAAAATTCATAACCTCCACGACCGCCCATGGTCATGCGATTAGAGATCTTGTAGTTCCAGTCGCAGTTAAAAACAAATTTCTGTCCGGGTTTCAGTGGCTCTGGCAGTTCTACACGCATCATGGTTTTGTTGACGGTGTAGTTGAGAGATTTCCCAGTGGCATCAGTAAGGCGTGTGATTTTGTCGCCGTAGCCGTTATCCTTTCTGTTTTCTTCCATGGTCTCCAGCTGGGTGGCATTCACTTGCGCAGGCATCGCGCTGCTGGATTGGTAATTGGCATTGTTCACAGAACTGTGTTCGTTCTCATCGAGCTGCAGCCAGAGATAACGAAGTGCGTCGGGCGAGTTGTTGTAATAGGTGATGGTTTCTGTTCCCGTAAGTTTCAGTGCATTTTCGTCGAGGGAAGCCTTGATATCATAGTCGCAGCGCTGTTGCCAGTATTTGGGACCAGGAGCGCCGCTGGCAGTACGGTATTCATTTGGTGTGGGAAGGATGCTGCCCAATTGTTCAAACTTGTTTCCGTGGTTTGAATTGGGATTGTTTTTGGTGTCTTGTGCAAAAGCGGAACTGATTCCTGCTGCTGCAAAA
>JBJMLU010000055.1:0-7054 GCA_045805145.1 Flavisolibacter sp.
AAGGTTGAAACCCGTAGTAAGCATTGTAGTTTAGGCGTCATTGCGAGCGCAGCGCGGCAATCTCCTTGCAAGCGAAGCGAGCATCAGTCCCAAGACTGCCTCATAGTACACTCACCAACAGTAAAGCGCTCCAAACCCTTTGCGCCTTCATCTCTTTGCGTCTTCGCGTGAAACCCTCCTGGTTGACATTACAATAAATCTGATTATCTTAGCGATAAGAGGTAGCCCAGGCTACATCAGAAAATCCAGAATCCATGAAAAAACTACTGCTTTGTTTTTGCTGCCTTCCCATTTTTGCTTCAGCTCAAAACGTATGGTTCTCTGCCCGCCTCGGGGCTGCCGGTTATCACGGCGATCTGAAGCCTTCTGCTTACCTGTCTCAATTAAATTTTTTTAAGTCCTTTGGTGCCCAATATGATTTGTCCGAGCATGTTTCCGCACGAACTTACCTGAGTTTTACCAGGCTGCATGCAGACGATAAAAAAGGTGATGCTTCCATGAAAGCACGTAATCTAAGTTTTCAGACTAAATTATTCGATTGGGAACTCGGTGCTCAGTATAATATTTTCAATTTGAATGAACGCTGGTGGACACCTTATGTTTTTGCCGGCCTTGCCCTGTACCACTACGATCCATACACGAATAATGGAGCGGGGAAAAAAACATATCTGCGACCGCTTAGTACCGAGGGACAGGGATTCCAGGTTGGTGTAGGCAATTATAACAAAACACAATTTGGAATACCTCTCGGCATCGGCACCAGCTATGTGCTTGGCGAAGACATGCGCATTGGAATTGAAGGCGGTTACCGAATTCTTTTCACCGATTATTTGGACGACGTAAGCAATGCCTATGTTGATGAAACCAGTCTGCTCAATGCAAGGGGAAAAGAAGCTGTTAACCTCGCCTGGCGCGGAGGAGAAGTTTCCGGACAGCCCTATCCTGCAGCAGGGACCATGCGCGGCAATCCAAACACAAAAGACGGATACTACTACATTGCTGTGACTTTCACCGTTCGTTACTGGTTTGATAAATACAAGCAGATCGCGGGCATCCCAGGTGGTGGAAAAGAAAAGAAAGTCGGATGTCCTGCTTCTCACGCGAAAGGATATGGAGGATTGTGAGGAGACGCCGACCGAAGAGCATCGGCAATCCTCCAGACGTTGGTCGGCAGAAGAAAGAAACTTATGTGCGGATTTTATCGGTGAAGTTCCATAAATGGAATTGCCATTTGTTTGCTGCTCGTTTTTTACAATGAGCAGTGAGTATCAAAATTAGATTTCTCAAACAAGAATTTACTTCTGTGCTCTCTTAATAAACAATTCCTCCAACTCCGCGAAAACCTCGGCGTCCTCTTTATCACGGATTTCACAGATTGAGATTGGATTTCACAGATGATGATTTCATAGTATCACTGCTCTCACCCAATTCCCAATTCCCAATTCCTAATTCCTAATTCCTAATTCCTAATTCCCCAATATTTCAATTCTCTTCTACCAACTATCAACTACCAACTATCAACTCCTCTCAACGTATTTCTTAAAATTATCCAGGATGCTCTGCCAGCCGTTTTTTTGTAATTCAGTAGAGTTCATGGTTTCGGCTTCGAAACTTTCTATGAGTTTTGTTTCATTTCCTTGTGGATCGAAACGTACGGACACTTTTCTTCCATCGTCCATGGTATAAGCAATCAGTTGATGTTCTTTCACTTCATCGTAAGTGCCTCCAAAGTCGAATCCGAAGCTGCCGTCTTTTGCTTCCATTCTCGATACGAACTTTCCGCCTGTACGAAGATCATTTTCGGCACGAGGAGTATGCCAGTCATCGGATGCGTTGTTCCATTTAACGATGTGTTCGGGTTTGGTAAAATAGTCCCAGGATTTTTCAACAGGCGCATGAACACTCGTTTCAACAGTTATTGTTTGTTTGCCGGGAGCTTCCATTGTGTTATTTTTTATTGGTGAGAAATCATGTTGCTGATACAAACTTACAAGCAGTTATCTGCAATGAGACTGTGTAATTGCGGCAATTCCCGGGGCGGATTACGACAGGATGGGTTTCACGCCAACCTGCCTGCCGGCAGGCAGGGACGCAAAGGGAATAAGGCGCAAAGGGTTCGCTTCGCTCACCAGGTTAAGTTGGCATTTTAATCGTGCTCATTTTTCTTCTCGAAGCTTCTAACAACTCGCAGGCCCCTCGTAGCTCATAGCTCGCAACTCTCAGCTTCTCGCTGCTCATAGCTCGCAGCTCTCAGCTCAAGCTCTCAGCTTCTTCCGTTTATAACATTCTCATTTGCGCATAGAATAATTTTCGTAAGTTAAATCAGCCAAATTATGTCATTATGAGAAAGCTTGCCCTGGCACTATGCTGCCTTGTTTCCTGTACTTTTCTATTTGCTCAAATTGATGCGGGACTTTTTCGTTTTCCCGATGTTTCCAAAGACCAGATTGTTTTTTCCTATGCCAATGATATCTGGGTGATGCCCAAAGATGGAGGCACGGCTGTTAAATTAAGCTCTCCTCCAGGTGTTGAAAGTTATCCGAAATTTTCTCCCGACGGAAAAAACATTGCCTTCACGGGTAACTATGATGGCAACAGTGATGTTTATGTAATTCCTGCTTCCGGTGGAGTTCCTGTGCGCCTCACCTCTCACGGCTATCCCGACCGGGTGGTGGACTGGACAGGCGATGGAAAAAAAGTGCTCTTTGCTTCTTCACGTGAAAGCGGTAAGGCCAGGTTTAATCAATTTTACACAGTAGCTGCATCGGGTGGCCCTGCTGAAAAGCTTCCGTTGGCCTATGCTGAATTTGGATCCTATTCTCCCGATGGAAAACAAATGGCATTGGTATTTCGCACACAGGTGGGGCGCAACTGGAAACGTTATCGCGGAGGATGGAAAGCAGACATTCACATTTTCAATCTGCAAACCATGAGTGATGAAAATCTTTCCGCACCTGAAGATGCAGGAAGCGAATTCCCCATGTGGAGCGGCAACAGTATTTATTTTCTTTCCGACCGGGGAGCTGAGCTAAGAATGAATATCTGGCGCTACGACCTCAATACAAAAAAATATGAGCAGGTTACAAAGTTTACGGATTATGATGTGCACTATCCTTCCCTGGGCCCTGACGATATTGTTTTTGAAGCGGCCGGAAAACTTTACCTCTATAATATTTCTTCGCAAAAGCAAAAAGAGATCAGGGTCAATCTTGTAACCGATCGCGCTATGGTAAAGCCAAAGATCCAGACTGCAGAAAATGTGGTACAATATGTAAGCCTGAGTCCTGATGGCAACCGCGCACTATTTCAGGCAAGGGGTGATATTTTTTCTGTACCTGCGGAGAATGGTTATGTCAAAGACCTTACAAGAACTTCGGGCGCAGCAGAACGCTATCCAGTATGGTCGCCCGATGGGAAGAGCATTGTGTACTGGAGTGATGCTTCCGGTGAATATGAACTCTATCTGATGCAGGCCGACAAGGAACAGCCTGCAAAAAAACTAACGAGCTATGGTGCAGGTTACCGTTATGATCCTATATGGTCGCCTGATAGCAAGAAACTTTCTTTCATTGATAAGTCCATGCGCATCCAGGTATATGATCTCACTACAAATGAAACCACAGTAGTGGATCATGCACTTCGCTGGACCCATGGCAATCTGCAGGGATTTAGCAGCAGCTGGTCGCCCGATAGTCGTTGGCTGGCTTATCACCGCGACCTGGAGAATTATCAGAATGCCGTGTTTATTTATGATCACGAATCAAAAAAAACCAAACAGGTAACAAAAGGTTTTTATGACTGCAGCGAACCCGTGTTTGATCCGGAAGGGAAATATTTATATCTCTTCACGCGCCAGAATTTTAACCCCATTTATAGCGATGCCGATAATACTTTCATTTATGCAAATTCCACTTCGCTGGCAGCCATTGCGCTCAAAAAATCTACTCCTTCACTCACCGCTCCGAAAAATGATGTAGTAGCCATCACCGAAGGCGAAGTAAAACCTGATCCAAAGCTGGAAGACAAAAAAGAAAAAAAGGATTCCGCAGCACTCACAAAAAAACCAGACTCAAAGTCTGTGGACATTGACTTCGATGGATTGGAAGAAAGAATGGTGATCCTGCCGGTTGGTCCAGGCAACCTCGGAAACCTGGGAGCGGGAAAAGGAAAGATATTTTTTATGCGTTATCCCAATACAGGAACAACAGGTGCTAAAAACAGCATCAAGTTTTATGATATAGACAAGAGGGAAGAGAAAAATGTTCTGGATGATGCAGACTATTATATCCTCGCGTACAACAAACAGAAAATGCTGGTGGCCAGACAAAATAGTTATGCCATCATCAAACCTGAAGAAGGACAGAAATTTGAAAAGCCCTTGCGCACTTCTGAAATGCAGATGATGGTCAATCCTGTGGAAGAATGGAAACAGATCTTCATGGATGCCTGGCGATTTGAGCGCGATTATTTCTATGATGAAAAGATGCACGGGTTGGACTGGGCAGCTACACGTGACCGTTATTTGAAAATGCTGGATGGTGCACTAACGAGAGAAGAAGCCGATTTCATTGTAGGAGAAATGATCGGTGAGCTCAATGCTTCGCATACCTATCATGGTGGGGGCGATGTAGAGAAGACCAGGGTGCAGAACGTGGGATATCTCGGGGTAGACTATCAAGCGGACGGTGATTATTACAAGATCAAAAAAATTCTTCGTGGTGCTTCCTGGGATGCGGAGGCACGCTCGCCTTTTGATATGTCGGGTGTTACCATCAAGGAAGGAGATTATATTCTGGCAGTTAATGGCGTGCCTATGACTACGTCCAGCGATCCTTACATGGCTTTTCAGGGACTGGGAAATAAAACCGTAGAGATCACTTATAACAGCAGTCCTTCCTGGACTGGTGCAAAGAATGCGGTAGTGAAAGCACTTCCGGATGAATATCGTTTGCGAAACCTGGCATGGATCGAGAACATGCGCAAGAAAGTGGAGGAGGAGACCAATGGTGAAGTTGGATACATCTATGTTCCGAGTACAGGAATTGATGGACAGAATGAACTGATGCGTCAGTTCAATGCGCAGTGGGACAAGAAGGCATTGATCATTGATGAACGCTTCAACGATGGAGGACAGATACCAGACCGCTTCATTGAAATGCTAAACCGGACTCCGCTCGCATTCTGGGCTGTGCGTGATGGAGAAACCTGGCCCTGGCCACCGTATGCGCATTTTGGTCCGAAGGTGATGTTGATCAATGGATGGAGTGGCTCGGGTGGAGATGCATTTCCTGATTATTTCAGAAAGAAAAACTTAGGGCCATTGATTGGAGCGCGCACCTGGGGCGGACTCATTGGCATTACGGGAGTACCTCCGTTGATTGATGGAGGACAAGTGACCGTTCCTACGTTTCGAATGTATAATCCGGATGGAACCTGGTTTAAGGAAGGACACGGCGTGGATCCGGACATTGCTGTTCCAGAGGATCTCACTGCCATGGCTAAGGGAATCGACCCCCAGCTCACGAGGGCCATTACCGAAACAAAAAATCTTTTAAAGACAAAGGGATTCCAGCGGCCTGTTGTGCCGGGAACAGAGAAGAGAGCATATTGAGAGTTGATAGTTGATAGTTCGTAGCTGGTAGATGAAAGTTAAAAGTGAAAAGTTCAAAGTCAGCAATTGAACTTCTTTGTATTGAAATCTAACAGCCAAAGCTAAAAACTAACAGCTTTTAGCTTTGGCTGTTAATTTTTACTACCAACTACCAACTACCAACTGTCATTTTTAACTATTGACTTTGAACTTTGAACTTTTCACTTTTAACTTTCATCTACCAGCTTTCATCTACCAACTACCAACTTCCTTTCGTACCTTTACCGGCTGTTTTAACGGGGGTGTATGGTTTTGACAGCATAGATCTTTGAAGGTGTAAGCATGCCGAGCGTTGGATAATTAGCTCGTTAATCTGAATATTCGAACTTCAAATGGCAATACTCAGTATGCCATGGCTGCCTAATTAGATTAGCGCATCCATTTTGGCCGGGAACCGCAGGTTTGTCTGTACCGCGCATCCCCGCCTAAATCAAAAAAGAAACAGGCTGCTGCAACAGAAGGCTGTGACTGTTGCTTAAGACCATGCAGCTAAGGAAAGGATTGGTTTGTTCAGCTCCGGTTCTTTCCCGACAAGCAATGCTGAAATAAGCATGTAGAAAGCTTTCGAATATCATGTTTGGACACCGGTTCGATTCCGGTCACCTCCACAGTTGATAAAAGCCTTGCAAAGCAAGGCTTTTATTGCTTATGTCAACCGACAAAGTCGAACCGCGATACATAATTTTGCTTGCTAAATAACCTTTATTCTTTTTAACCAATTCGTTACTTTTTTTTCTGCTTCCTTCTTCTTTTCATCTTTAATAGCAAGACATACTCCATCTCTTTTAATACCTCCTTTAATGGTAAAACCTTCCCAAATCGTACTGTTGGAACATAGATCTTATACTATCTCGAAACCGCTTCCTACACCATAGTCTGCATTTCTATTGAATGGAATAACTGTCTTTCCGTTAAGGTTATACTGGTGTAAAAAGCTTTTCATCGGTGGTGGCATTTTCATATCCCAGGTAGGAAAGCTTATAGACACAACGCCGTATTTTTCCATACTATCAATTTTTTTGTTTTTAATAGAGGCAAATGATCGCTTTCATTTTCTTTGACTAATTGTTGCACTGTTTGCTGATAATTTTCGGGATATGGTTTCCTCCAAATCAGGATCTACTAAAATTCCACCTACGTTCGTCTGAATAATCTCCCCTATTGCTTTTGTATTGTTTCCACGTTCTCGAAATAACCCGCAAACTGGCCAATGGCAATAGGTAAAATGTATAAATTTGAAGCATGTTCAATTCGGTCTAAATAAGAAAAATAGTGTCCCGCCAAATAGGGGATTTCCTGACGCCACTTGGGTATTCATCTATTAAAGTAAAAGGCGAGCTGGTAGCTACTTTTTTGCGGCAGAATACCTCAGGGAAAAATCGTTGATTGCTTGAAGATTTCAAA
>JBJMLU010000056.1:0-9826 GCA_045805145.1 Flavisolibacter sp.
CGAGGACTCCAGTGCCAATAGAGCAAGGTGTTTTCTCCCTTGGTATGCCAGTTCCAGTTGGCCGCATTCCAAAATTCGTTCACTCTTTTGCGAAAATATTTCTCCGGTTCACTGTCGCCCTTAAAGTATTCACGTGCGCACAGTAATCCCATGAGGAGGTAACTTGTTTCCACCAGGTCGGCACCATCATCCAGCTTGCCAAAAGCAATGGTCTTGCCCGTTGCTCCATCCATAAAATGAGGGAAGATGCCATGATAGCTATCGGCCTTGTTGAGAAAATCCACCATCTTTATCAATCTTCTCAAGGCAGTATCTCTTCCAACCCATTTTCTTTCCACTGCAACAATCGTGGCCATCACACCGAATCCCGTTCCACCAATGGCGCAGGCTTCACTTCCGAAACTGCCTTTGCTTAAATTGGGCTCATCGTAGGCTTCATTGATATAATCCCAGTAATAATCTCCGCGAACTGTATTGCTTCTTTCTCTTGCCAGTCCGCTCACTGGATGTGCATAGTGCCAGAAATAGCGGAAGGTTTGTCTTTGCACCAGTTCAAGTAGTGCGGAATCAGAAAGTCCTTTTACAATTCCCACCACAGGAATATCATTTCCACCAGAATTCAGTTTCTGCGCTTCTACAGTAACCGAAGCGCAGATACATACAAGCACCAGTTGAATCAATAATATCTTTTTCATTTCGTAAACAAGCAATTCTTATAAATAAATAGTTCCACCCACATCCCCTCCAAACCCCGTCACAATTAACGATCTCCGACATTCACCATTCATTATTCACTATTCACTATTCACCATTCACCATTCACCATTCAAATCCGAGCTTCTTCAGTCCTGCCTGGATCTCCGGGCAACTCATAAATAATTTCCACATCAATCCGCTGCGGTAGTTCTCGATCATCACAACGATGGGACCTTCATCAATGGCCAGGTAAGAAGAAGCATACCAGTTTTTGGATTCACTGAATCCATCTACGAATCCATAATCGCCCCAAATTTTATCTCCGAGATCGTAATAAAAATGTTTGAGCGCCTTCATGGAATATTCAGGAGTGTAGGGAAAGGCTGAAAGAGCTGCAGTAGGAGAGATCACCCCCAGGTCTTCGGCGGGAGAATGAGCGGCATACCCTACATAGCTATCACTTGCTGTTAGTCCCCAGCAATTTTCTCCATACCCATTCCATTTCTTCGGGTTATCTACACAATAAGCATGATTGATTAATGTATGATTGTGATTCTGCTCCCAATAGTCCGCATAACGGTCCTTGAGCCCTCTTGGATCAAGGCCCATAAAGGAATATTGAGAAAAGAAAAGTGGTCCGCCGTAGTCGAAGCCCAGGGGAAGGATGAATCCATAAAAGCTTTTTCCGTTTTTGAAAAAATTACTTTGGACCCATCCACGGTGATACACAGCCGAGGGTACCGGGTATCTTTCTGCAGAAGCTGCAAGTATGTAGGTGATCAGACATTCATTGAATCCGCGGATCGGAAAATTCATCGCCCATCCATTGTTCGGACTCCAGTGCCAGTACAACACTTCTTCTCCTCCTTTTGTGAACCAGTTCCACTCAATATCATTCCACATCCCTGCGATGCGGTTGCGCAATTCTCTTTCCACTCTATTGTCGCCATTAAAATATTGTCGCGCACACAGAAGTCCCTCGAAAAGATAGGACGTCTCCACAAGGTCGGCTCCGTCATCTTTGCGACTGAAAGGAATGGTCTGTCCTGTTGCTCCATTGAGCCAGTGGGGGAATACGCCGTGATAGGAATTTGCTTTCAATAAAAAATTCACCATTTTCAACAGGTGTCGCGCAGCAGTGTCTCTTCCGATCCAGCCACGACTTGTTGCAACAATGATGGACATTACGCCAAAGCCGGTTCCACCGGTAGTCACTACTTCACCCCCATAATTGAAAGCGATATTGCTTCTCTCTCTTGCCATGCCACTGACCGGGTGTGCAAAATCCCAGAAATAGCGGAAGGTCTGTTTTTGAACCAGATCGAGCAGCGCACTGTCGGAGAGTAAAGGATGATCAATTGTTTTCGGCGCGGATTTCTTCTGCGCCTCTGTTGAAAAGGAAACGACCAGGAAAATCAAAAGAAAGATTTTATTCATCAGCATTCTTGTTTGGATAGATGAAGGTATTAAGGTATTTGGTGTGAAGAAGAAATTTGCGCTCCTTCCGGTTTCATTTTATCTACTCACCTGGTCATAATTGATCATTTCATAGAAACCTGCTCCTTCCCCAATTCCCAATTCCAAATTCCCAATTCCCAATTCCTGACTCCCGACTCCCGACTCCGATCCCGTAACTCACAGCAATGGACTTTGAAAACCCAGGTTCTTCATTCCTGTTTTAATCTCGGGGCAGCTCATAAAGAGGTTCCATAACAAACCGCTTCGGTAATTTTCCGTCATCACAACAATGGGACCTTCGTCGATAGCCAGCCAGGAATCTGCGAACCAAATATCTTTCAAAGAAAATGCATCATGAAACCCATAGTCGCCCCACAATTTATCGCCAAGCTGATAATAAAAAAATTTCAGTGCATTCATGGATTCAGTTGGTGTGTATGGAAATGAAGAAAGGGCAGCCGTGGGCGCAATCACTCCTATGTCATTGGTTGGTGAACTGGCAGCATAGCCTCCCGGAACATCACTGGCTGACAGGCCCCAGCATTGAGTGCTGTATCCATAAAAATGCGAAGGGTTGGCTACGCAATAAGAATAATTAATTTTTGTGTGGTTCACCACTTGTTCCTGGTAATTGGCATAGGCATCGGAAAGTCCAAAAGGATTAATCCCCAGAAATGAATAATGAGAAAAAAACAATGGACCTCCGTAGGGCGGGCCAAGAGGAAGATTCAAACCATAATAGGCATTATTGTTTCTAATGGAACCATTCTGTGCCCATCCCTGATCATACACAATTTTTGGAATGGAATAGTTAGTTGAAGAAGAAGCCAGCACATAAGTGATGAGGGCTTCGTTCCATCCGCGAATGGGCACATTCATATCCCAATTATAATTCGAACTCCAGTGCCAATACAAAACGTTTTCATTGTTCCTTCTGAACCAGTTCCATTCCACTCCATTCCATAATAAATTGATATCAGACCGCAGAGAAGTTTCTGAAGCGTCTGAACCATTAAAATATTGCCTGGCGCAAAGTAATCCCTGCATCAGGTAAGAAGTTTCCACCAGATCGGCACCATCATCTTTTGTACTGAAGGGAACAACCACGCCGGTTTGTCCATTGAGCCAGTGTGGAAAGGCACCGTGGAATTTCTGCGCCGTGGTTTTTAAAAAGCCAACGATCTTTTGCATTTGCGCCAGACCTTGTGCGTGGCTGATGAATCCACGATTCACACCAACAATCAATGCCATGATGCCAAACCCTGAACCACCCGTGGTTACTACGTCTCCGGAAGTATTTCTTTCTCTTGCGAGTCCACTTGTCGGATGTGCAAAATCCCAGAAATATTTGAAAGTTTGTTGTTGCACCAGTTGAACCAATGCCGAATCATTGATGCGCGGAAATTTGTCTGAGGAATCGATTGAGGTAACAAAGTTGATCGTGGAAACTGAACTAAGGTTTCCTCCGCTGGCAGACTTCAGGTTTGTTGAAAGGTTTACCTGGTAGCGCGAAAGATAATGTAGTGAAGCGGATGGCGTGATCGCTATGGTGCTGTCTCCATTAGAGAAATTGGAAGTGTAGGGGGCAGTAATGGTATTGTTGCTTAAGCTGATACCACTTGCCAAACTGGAGCGATCCACTGGTGCAGAGAATTTTAAAACAATGGAAGGATGGATGCTGATGTCATAACTGACCGCAGCAGATGAACCGTTGACGGAAAAACTTTTTAGCTCCAGAGGAAGAACCGGTGTTACCGGCGTGGGCTGGTCGGAAGTTTTTTTTCCGCATCCCTGATCCAGGAAAGAAATGGATAATATGGCTATGACCAAAATCTTTTTCACGGTTAATGATTGTTATGGGTACTGTTGAAATGATAAAATAAAAGCGGACTGTTATTTCCGGCTACAACCAGCAGCGATCCTTTTGCGGTGCGCAGCCATTTGATATCTCTGACTTGTTCTTTCAAAGCAGATAAGGAAGGCTGTTGCACCCAGATGATCTTATTTTGCTGACTGCCAAATATTGCAAGGGGTTGTGCATCGTACCTTCCTTCATAAGGAATGGCGTCAAAGAAATTTCCTCCGCAGATATAAAGATTGTTGTTGACCGAATGATCCAGGTTCTGAAATGAAAACACCGGAGCAAGCTGAAGGTCGGGAGGAAGGTCAGTCAATGAAAAATTTCCCTTACCATCACCGTAGCCAACAACAGATCCCAATTTATCGGCTTGCAGTGGTTGTACGGTTTCTGCAAATCCATAGAAAACATCTTTCATTGGAACACCGGCGTATTCCGAATATAGAAGATAGTGTTTGCGTAGTACCGGCAAGGCTCTTTCGGTTTCGTCTTTTGCCAGAAATGGATATTCCTCTCCTTTTTCAGTATAGGAAAGAAGCTGGTCGACCTGGCCATTCTTGTCAAAATCGGAAACATATAATCGTAAGGGACCGTTCTTTCCGCTCCAGAATTTAGTATTGTAACCCCAGTTGCCTGCGAGCAGATCGAGGTTGCCATCGCTATTTACATCATCTAAAAAAACAGTTTGCCACCAGCCCGAAGACCCGGGAATAGTAGATTGAGTAAAACTCCCCCTGTTGTTGATGAAAATCATAAGCGGCATCCATTCGCCGCAAACTACAAGATCCTTCCATCCATCTTTATTGACATCAGCGAATGAAGCAGATGTTACCATGCCCACATGAGTGAGCGGAATAATGTTCTGAGGCGCTACAGAAAAATTTCCTTTACCATCATTGATCAAAAGAAAAGAAGTTTGAGGAACCCCATAGGCTTTTGGATCGGCAAGATTTCCTACAAAAATGTCGGAGTCTCCATCATGGTCCACGTCGGCAATGGTAACGCAGGATTTGTTTTCCAGGATCGCGGGTAGTTTTCCTTCTGGGCGGGTGAAGTTTCCATGTCCGTCATTGAGGTAAAGCCTGTCCGCCAGCCAGGGACTATTCACCGGATATTCATTTCCTCCACTCACTACGTAAAGATCCATCGTTCCATTTCCATCAGCATCGAAGAAGGCAGCATCCACGTCCTCGAAATTGGCATCTGCTGCGAATAGAGCGGTATCGCGGCTCAAAAAATTTCCATCGCGTTGCTGGATCATGAGTACCCCAGCCTGTCCCTTTGCACCACAGGCATAAAAATCATCTAGGCCGTCGCCATTCACATCGCCCACTGCTAGTTTTGGTCCTCTTGTGGATTCAGCATGTGGAATGAGATATTGAACGTTGTAATCCAGAAAATCATTTTCACGGTGCTGCCAGCTGATGCCTTCCTTTACGGGCGACAGCAGTTCTTTTGGTGCTGCGAAAAAACTATTGTGATCAAAATGGCCGGTTGATTGTTTTTGGTCAACAATAATTTCTTTGTTGATGCCCGGGTTTTTTAAAATTTGAAATTTCTGATCGGGCCATACCACCAGGATGCTGTCATTAGATCGGGCACTATCCAATCCAAAATGCAGCCGGTAATCAGATGAAGACTCAAAGCCCCTCGTGGCCATGAGCTCCTGGTACTGAAATTTTCCATCGGAATATACATAGGCCTTACAGCCGATGCCTTTTGTATTGGCACCGGTTCCCTTGAAGGATAGTGAAACAAAACTTTTCTTTGGCGAATTATTTTTCAAAATGACTGCTGGCGATTCGATGCAGTTGATCACCAGATCGAGATTACCATCATTATCAAGATCCGCATAAGAAGCGCCATTAAAATATCCCTTCATGTCCTGTATTCCCCATGCATCACTCACATCATTGAATTGAAGTTTTCCATCACCGCGAAAGAGATAGGGGTGCGAACTGCCATCGGGCATTTTCTCCAGGGCCGTGTTATCATATTTGTCCGAACTATTCAGGGCCTTGTGCATATAGAGATCAGAAACAAATTTTACATAATCGAGATCGACCGGTCTTTTTACAATGCCGCTCGAAACAAAAAGGTCTTTATTGCCATCATTGTCAAAATCGGCGAGCAGGGGCGACCAGCTCCAGTCCGTAGCTGACACACCGGCTTCCAGACCCACTTCACTAAAGCTGCTGCCGTTGCCGTTGTTTCTTTGAAGGCAGTTCTTTGAAAACTGGTACTGATATCCATTTGCAATGATCTTTTGTTTGTAGATGTCGGGGTTTTCATCACTGCCATAGGTCTTCAAAACTTTTTCATCAGAAGGCAGCATGTCTACGGTCACCAGGTCAGTTTGTCCATCATTATTGTAGTCGGCAGCGTCATTGCCCATGCTGAAGCGGCTGTAGTGATTAAAATATTTGCTGCCAGATTCGGTAAAGCTTCCATTGCCGTTGTTGACATAATAGTAATCGTTCTCATGAAAATCGTTGCCCACGTAAATATCATCCCATCCATCGTTGTTGAAATCAGCAACAGCCAGTCCCAGTCCATAACCCAGGTTACTTTGATAAATTCCGGACTGTGCCGAAACATCCGTAAACTTTTTCGATGCAGTATTCAGATCATTGCGATAGAGACGATCACCCGCGTAAGGATCAAATTTTCTTCTGTTGGATGTATCCACAATATTTTGGTTGGGCCGATGCGACTGGTTGGCGATATAACAATCGAGATCGCCATCGTGGTCGTAGTCGAAGAAGGCGGCCTGGGTGGAGAAGCCGGAAAAATCGAGTCCATAGGCTCCAGCACTTTCCGTGAATGTTCCGTTGCCCTTGTTGATGAATAGTTCGTTGCGGCCTTGAAGATCGTGCGCGTGTGCTACGGCGCAAACATAGATATCGAGGAGTCCATCCCCATTTACATCAGCCATAGTCACACCCGTGCACCAGTCGGAACTCCCCGCTACGCCTGCTTTTTCGGTGATGTCCTCAAACTGGAAATTTCCTTTATTGAGATAAAGTTTGTTTCCGCCCTTGTTGTTGGCTGTGAAATAAATATCGGGTAGTCCATCATTGTTGATATCACCGGTGGCTACGCCGCCACCATTGTAATAATAGAGATAATACAGAATGCTGAACCGGGGTTTTGTTGCGAGGTGATTGATAAAATCCACATGGGTTCGGGAAGGAGAAAGTGAAGTAAACAATCTTCCGGGCCGGTTGCAGGAAACAAAAACAAAAACACAAACAATCAATAAAAAGATCCGGCCTGCTGCCTTCATGGTCATACATTTTTTATATCACGGATTTCACGGATTATGTTTGGATTTCACTGATTGATTTTTAGGATTAACAGGATTGATGATTTCATAGAAACCTGTTCTCTCCCAAATTCCTAATTCCAAATTCCAAATTCCTAATACCTTAATACCTTAATACCCCAATACCTTATTACCTTAAATTTACTCAAGTTTGACTGCTTAATACTGCTTCATCGTGAAAAGAATCACAAGATACCCTCGTTCGTTTTCAATTATTATCCTGATTTCTCTATTGGTCTTCCTGATCATTCGATGTACAGGAAAAGAGGAAGGCAGTACGGTCATCAAAAATACTGCGGGGAAGGCCTTTTCGGGATCGCAGACCTGCGCCTCCTGTCACAAGGGTATTTACAACAAACATATTCATACTGCGCATTTTCTTACATCAAAACCGGCATTAGCACAATACATTCTAGGAAGTTTCGATGAAGGCCGCAACAGTTATGCGTTCAACGGAAGCGTGATTGTGTCAATGGAAAAAAGAGCAGATGGATTTTACCAGGTGGAATATTTCAGAGGCGCGGAGCGCAAGGCAAAAAAAATGGAGATCGTTGTTGGCTCCGGAACCATGGGCCAGAGCTATTTGTACTGGCAGGATGGCAAACTCTTTCAGATGCCCATTACTTATTTTACCGCGGCACATACATGGTCAAACAGTCCGGGCTTTCCCGACAAGGTGGTGTTCAACCGTTTTATTACTTCGCGATGTTTGGAGTGCCACACCAGTTATGTGAAAACAGTTAGCGCGGAAGGGCAGCAACCTGAAGAATTTGATTCCAGCCAAATCATTTACGGGATCGATTGTGAAAAATGTCATGGCCCCGGTGCAGATCATGTTGCATTCCAGTCATCGCATCCAAAAGAAAGCAAAGCCCAGTTCATCATCAATCCGGCTCAATTTACCCGACAGCAAAAACTGGATCTCTGTGCTTCCTGTCATGGTGGAAGGCTCCAGAAAACAAAGCCTTCATTCAGTTTTATGCCAGGCGATACGCTCTCCAATTATTTCGTGATAGACACTACAGCGCCTGATCCCACACACATCGACGTGCATGCAAACCAATATGGTTTGTTGCGGGCGAGTAAATGCTTTCGCTTCAGCGCCACACTTACCTGTAACAGTTGTCACAATACACATGAAAACGAAAGGGGGCAAAAAGCTGTGTTCTCCCAGCGATGTCAAAGCTGTCACCCTGATATTCACCGCAATGATGCACTCCATCAACAAATGGGCAATACTATTTTTTCCAATTGCATTGACTGCCATATGCCTGTTCAATCGTCAAGGGCGATTGCTGTACAACTCCAGGGAGACATGGCTCCTGTGGCTGCACAGATCCGTTCTCATTTTATCAGTATTTATCCCGATGAAACGAAGAAAGTGTTGAAGAGGAAATAGAATATCATTTCATTTTTGAAGAAAGTTTATTTAAGGCAATCATTATCCTCATTAATCAGATTTTTAAAGAAATTTCTTAATGGCAGTCAGTCTTTGCTGGCCCTGGTCGGCCCGGGGTCTCCGAAGGGACCTCAGGATTTCTTCAGATTCAGTCATTCCTTACTGGTTGGTATTTTTGAATTCTTTCTAAAGACATTCCTAAGTGATTAGATTTTTTGGAGAGTGTTGTTTTGATGGCGGTCATTCCTTACGGGTAGTTTTTTTTCCTTTCTACTTTTTCTCTTGGAAAGAAAAAGTAGAGCAAAAAGTTCAAGGACGCCCCCGCCTAGGCGGGGCCTCCGGGCCGCGGCACAACAATTACTCAAAGCTTGTCTCGTAGTTGCGTTATACTAGGCGGTCCTGCTCCTTAGATCGAAGTTTACTATTGGTTTTAATTGTTTAAAAGTCGAAGGGCTTTCAATCGAAGATGCTAAAGGCGCTGTGTTCCCCCGCCTTTGGCGGGGCTGGATCAAGCGTTAGGTTCGAAGAGGGCAGTAAAGTGAATCTATTGAGTAAAATAGAGAGAAGTCATAAGCGGGTTTTGCTTACATCTGAAGAAATTGCGGGGAACCAGGACTGAGAAATATTGTAGGTATTAATATTGACATTAATAGTTTACAAAAGATCCATTTTATTAAGGAACAACATTCCGGGCAAATAAGTTAAAAGACTTTCAAAATCATCACAAGTATTTTCCTCCATTGATTCACTTTACCGCACTCTTCGAAACACTGATGCGCGCTTCGCTTGCAAGGAGATTGCCGCGCTGCGCTCGCAATGACGCCTAAACTACGATGCTGACTACGGGTTTCAACCTTGCCTTATAATTGGAGTGTGTTACTTTATAATTTGAAGGTGTTACTTTATAATTTGAAGGTGTTACTTTATAATTTGAAGGGGTTACTTTATAATTTGAAGGGGTTACTTACGCAAATACCTAATTAGCATGATAGAAACAGTAAAGCATTTTTGATCTGTCGTGAGCTGCGAGCGCACCGAGCATCAGGTCTTACACAGTGGTTGCATTAAAGGCAGCAATAAAAACCGGTAG